>JBBTEI010000038.1:0-13783 GCA_038042405.1 Pseudomonadota bacterium | reverse complement strand
ATGAAGAAAATCAAAAAAATGGGCGGTATGAAAGGGCTTGGCGCAATGCTGGGTCGCGGGGGTGGGCTTGGCGGCCTGCTCGGCGGCGGCAGTATGCCCCAAGGTCTGCCACCCGGTTTTGATCAGATTATGGGTAAAAAATAGCGCTCATCCTGAGCGGAGTTTTAGAGTTTAATCAAAGGAAGATATAAAATGGCAGTTTCAATTCGTTTGTCGCGTGGCGGTTCAAAAAAGCGCCCTTATTACCGTATCGTTGTTGCCGATGCGCGTAGCCCGCGTGATGGTAATTTCATTGAGAAAATCGGGACGTATAACCCGCTCCTTGCCAAGGATGATGAAAAGCGCGTTACGCTGAACGCTGAGCGTGCGAAGCATTGGCTGAGCGTCGGTGCGCAGCCAACCGACCGCGTTCACCGCTTCCTTGATAAGGCTGGTGTGCTTGAGCGCGCAGCGCGCAATAACCCCAACAAGGGCAAGCCCGGCGAAAAGGCGCTTGAGCGCATCGAAGAAAATGAAAAGAAGGCCGCCGCTGCTGTAGAAGCCGAAGCCGCTGCAAAGGTTGCGGCAGCCGAAGCCGCAGAAGCTGAAAAGGCCGCTGCTGCTGAAGCCGCCGCTGCACCAGCGCCAGAACCAGAAGTCGTCGCTGAAGCGGCTCCGGAAGTGCCAGCCGATGCGCCGGTTGAAGCGCCTGCCGATGCGCCAGCAGATGCCCCAGCCGACGTACCCGTCGAAGTGCCCGCCGATGAGCCAATTGAAGAACCAAAAGCCTAACCCTTGTCGAAAGCCAAACCCATCACGCTTGCCGTCATTATCGGCGCGCACGGCGTGATGGGGGAAGTGCGTCTCAAACTCTTTGCGGCAGGCGAAGAGAGCGTGACGGCGCATAAATCCTTTAATGACGGCAGGCTGACACTCAAAAGCCTGCGTCCGGGCAATAACGGTGCAATCGCGCGCTTCGCCGAAATCAATGACCGCAACGCCGCCGAAGCCGCGCGCGGAACCGAACTCACCGTTCCCCGTGAGGCGCTTCCCCCGCTTGGCGAAGGCGAATATTATCACGCAGATTTGCTAGGCCTTCCCTGCGTCTCAACCACGGGCGAAGATTTGGGCGTGTGCGTCGCCATCGAAAATTTCGGTGCAGGCGATGTGATTGAGGTTGAGCGCCCCGCCGAAGACGGAAAACCCGGCAAACGCTTCATGGTGCCAATGAAGCCCGAGGCGGTGCCCGAATGGGGTGAACTTATTGTTGTTGACGCGCTGTTTATCGTGTAGTATATACATGACGTATATACGGAGTGTGTTATGAACGAATATCCCGATAACCGGCTACGTGAAATGCCCCAGCCATTCAAGGCGCAGGAGCCTTGGCCGACTGCGCCAGTTCGGCTTGCGGCCGAAACGCCAAAGCTGCGCGCCAAAGTATTCAAATCGGGCAATTCGCTTGCCCTGCGGCTGCCCGCCGCGCTTGGGCTGGAGGCTGGCATGGAAATGGAACTGACGGTACAGCCCGGTGGTGGCTATCTGCTCAATCCGGTGACCGCGAAGAAGAAGAAATTCAACATCGAAAAGGTGTTGGGCTGCGCGATTGGTTCGGGCTTGCAATTCATCAAGCCCGAGGATCGCATCTTCAAAGAGCGGCCGCTGCTCTGGGATGATCCCGAATGGCGCGCCAAATATATGCCTGACATGCCTGACGAATGAGATATTTGCTCGATAGCAACATCCTGATTGCGCTCGGGCTTGATGCAAGCCGGCCACTGGCGAAGCGGGTGGCCGATTGCGACGAGGACGATCTGGTAACATCGGTCATTGCCTATGCAGAGGTGCTTCACGGATCAGTGCGCGGTAAGCCGCCGTCATTCGTCGGGCTTGAAGCGCTGATCGAAGAAGTGCCGGTCATGCCCTTCGATTATGCCGCCGCGCGCGCCTATGCGACGCTACGCTTCCGCCGTGCAAGCTATGATCATCTGATCGCGGCGCACGCGCTATCGCTTGGCTTGACCGTGGTGACGGATAATGAAGCCGACTTCGCCGATGTACCGGGGCTCAGCGTTGAGAATTGGACGGTTTAATGGAAAGTATGTCGATGATTGTAAAAATAAAAGAAAATTGGTTTTGGCCATTGGCGATAATACTCGTTGCATTGGCATGGGATATTGGCCGTTTCACGCAAATTAAAACAGATAGTTCATGGGAATATGCAGTCGTGTTTGACGTACTGGTAACTTTACCCATTTTATATTTTGTTTGTTACCGCAAAAAAGTGACCTTCAAACATAATATCTTTCGTATAATTGCGCTTCAATGCACAGGTATTTGGCTGGCGACGAAGATTGTCCCCATCGAGAGCCAATCGCTTCTTCCGTATCTCTCATGGCTGCGTTTTGGCGGGCTTGCCGTGCTTTTTGTCTTCGAAGCCTGGATCATGCTTGCTCTTATTAAACTGGTATTTAGGCCAGACACGACTGCCGATCAGATAAAGCAGCAGCTCGGTGCACCTGCGTTTGTTGCGAAGCTCATTCTACTTGAGGCGCGTTTCTGGCGCTGGGTTTTTAGCATTTTTAAGCGATGACCTTCCACGCCCAGATCATCACCCTCTATCCCGAGATGTTTCCCGGCCCGCTTGGTGTGTCGCTTGCGGGGCGGGCGCTTGACGAGGGGAAATGGTCGTGCGCGCCGATCCAGCTTCGCGATTTTGCGACGGACAAGCACCGGACGGTCGATGATACGCCTGCGGGCGGCGGGGCGGGGATGGTGCTACGCGTCGATGTGCTGGCGGCGGCGGTGGATTTTGCGCTCGACACGAACGGGGATGTAGGGGCCCCAATCCTCGCGATGACGCCGCGCGGCAAACCAATTACCCAAGCCCGCATCCGCGAAATCGCCAGCGGCCCCGGAGTCACCATTCTCTGCGGGCGTTTCGAGGGCTTTGACGAGCGTATTTTTGAGGCGCGCAACATCGAACAAGTCTCGGTTGGTGACATTGTGCTTTCGGGCGGCGAACCGGCGGCGCTGATGATCTTAGACGCTTGCATTCGGCTGCTTCCCGGCGTAATGGGCGCGACTTCTAGCGGGGTTGAGGAGTCGTTTGAGAACGGTCTTCTTGAATATCCGCAATATACCCGACCTGCTGAGTGGGAAGGGCGTATGATCCCGCAAGTGTTGCGATCGGGGGATCATGCGAAGGTTGAGGCTTGGCGTAAAAGCCAATCTGAGGCCGATACACGGTTACGCAGACCGGATCTTTGGGAGCACCATGTCGGTGCTCGGGTTCAGCCTGCCTCTGGCGCGCGACGAGAGAATAAGGACTAACTGGGGCATGAACCTCATCCAAACGCTTGAGGCGGAGCAAATCGCCAAGTTTCACGAAACCAAATCGATTCCCGATTTCCGTCCCGGCGACACATTGAAGGTCGGCGTGAAGGTTGTTGAAGGTGAACGCACCCGCGTTCAGAATTATGAAGGTGTCTGCATCGCGCGTGCCAATCGCGGCATGGGTTCGAGCTTCACCGTTCGCAAGATTTCATTCGGTGAAGGCGTGGAACGTGTATTCCCACTTTATTCGCCAAACATCGACAGCATCGAAGTGATCCGTAAAGGTGCGGTGCGTCGTGCGAAGCTTTACTATCTGCGCGGCCGTCGTGGCAAATCGGCGCGTATCGCCGAACGCCGCGATACACGCCCTGCGAAAACGACAGGCACCGCAGAATAGGCTGTCGCCTCGCAACACCATTCAATCTTGATTGAACGGGCGTCGCTGGCGAAAGCTGGCGACGCCTTTTCACTTTTGGGGGATATCTTATGCGCCCTGTTTTGATCATTGCTGGCCTGATGGCCCTCTGGAGTCCCCCGATTATGGCGCAGGATGCCAAACCGCTTACACTCGAACGCATTTTTGCCAGTCCCTCAATCAACGGGCCTACTCCGCGCGCTGTGAAGCTCTCGCCCGATGGCAGCTTGCTCACCAGCCTGCGCCCGCGCGCTGAGGATCGTGAGTGTTTTGATCTGTGGGCGACTGACACCAAAACGGGCAAATCGCGGATGCTGGTTGACAGCATGAAGTTTGGCGCTGGAGGCGAACTTTCCGAAGCCGAAAAAATGCAGCGTGAACGTGCACGGATTGGCGGCAGTAAAGGGATAGTCGCCTATGATTGGTCACCCGATAGCAAGACAATCCTCGTGCCGCTTGACGGCGATCTGTTCATCGCTGACCTGGACGGCGATGTGAAGCGCTTGGCGCTGGCCGACGGCGATGTGCTTGACGCAAGCGTCAGCCCCAAGGGTGGCTATGTCTCGTTCGTGCGCGATCAGAATTTTTATGTGGTGAAGGGCGTCGGCGGCAAGGAACAAGCTCTCACCAATGATGGCGGCGGCACGATCAGTTGGGGCGTGGCCGAATTCGTCGCGCAAGAGGAAATGGATCGCAGCAAGGGCGCGTGGTGGTCACCCGACGATAGCCGTGTTGCGCTTGCCCGCGTTGATGAAAGCGGGGTTGATATCGTCAGCCGCGCGGCAATTGGTGCGGAAGGGACAAAGCTGGTTGACCAGCGTTACCCGCGTGCAGGCACCGCCAACGCAAAAGTGGATTTATACATTGTCCGCGTCGATAGCGGCGAAAAGATCAAGGTCGATCTCGGCAGCAATGCCGACATTTATCTTGCACGGGTGGATTGGCGGCCCGACGGGAAGTCACTCATCGTTCAGCGGCAGTCGCGCGATCAAAAGACACTAGATGTGCTTGAGGTTGACGGCGCGAGCGGCGCGGCGCGCATACTCTTCACAGAAACTGCGAAGACTTGGCTCAATCTCTATGAAAATCTGCGTTTTTTGAAGGACGGCAGCCTGCTCTGGACGTCCGAACGCGATGGCTTCAACCACATTTACCGCTGGAATGCGGGCGCTTGGACGCAGCTTACCAAGGGCGATTGGATGGTGCGCGCGGTTGCGGGGGTTGACGAAGCGGCGGGCATCATCAGCTTCACCGGCAACAAGGGCAATCCAACGCAACAGCATCTGTTTGCCGTGCCGCTCAAGGGCGGCGCAGCGACTCAGCTTACGCCTGACGGATGGTGGCATGATGTAACAATGAATAAAACCGCGAACCGTGTGATCATCCGCCGATCAAACCCAAGCCAGCCCGAACAGATTTTCCTCGCCGATGCGCGCGGCAAAATGATCAGTTGGATTGAGGAAAATAAGCTTGGCGCAAAGCATCCTTACGCGCCCTATCTTGCCAGCCATACTGTTCCTGAATTTGGCACGATAACGGCGGCGGATGGCAGCATCCTCCAAACCAAGTTGCTTCGCCCAAAGTCAGAGCCGGGCAAGCGTCATCCCGTATTTGTCCAAGTTTACGGCGGCCCAGGCGCCGGTCGGCAAGTGACGGGCGGATGGGGCGGCGCGCTTCAGCAATATCTGGTTGATCGCGGCTGGATCGTGTTTTCAGTCGATGGGCGCGGTACGCCTGATCGCGGGAAGGCGTTTGAAGATCAAATCCATCAAGCAATGGGCAGCGTCGAAGTCGCTGATCAAATGACCGGCGTTGCGTGGCTCAAACAGCAGCCGTTCGTCGACCCTGAGCGCATTGTTGTCTATGGCTGGTCATACGGCGGCTATATGACGCTCAAACTACTAGAGGCGGCTCCAGGCGCGTTCGCAGCAGGCGTCAGCGGCGCACCCGTCACCAAGTGGGAGCTTTACGACACACATTATACCGAGCGTTATATGGGTGACCCCCGCAAAGTGACAGAGGCGTATGAGGCGTCAAATGTTGTGCCACATGCGGCCAAAATTGTTGATCCGCTGCTGCTGATCCACGGGATGGCAGACGATAATGTGGTGTTTGATCACTCAACGTCACTGATGGCAACACTTCAGGGCAACGCACAGCGGTTTGAAACAATGGTTTATCCAGGCCAAACGCACCGCGTCGCCGGGCCAAAAGTCAGCGTGCATTTGTGGAATGGCATCCTTGATTTCCTTGACCGCACCATCGCAAAGCCGAAGGCGCGATAGATGTTGACAAACGCTGATATATCACTGCTGCAAAACGCCTATGCTCTTTTGCAATCGGATGATGTGGCAGGTGCGCAAGCGAAGCTCGCGACTTTGTCCGAAGAGAAGTTGCAGCATCCAGATGTTGTGCATTTGCTTGCGCTGATCATGATCGCGCTTGGCGAAACGGGTGAAGCCCGTGATTTCCTTGAATATGCCGTAAAAGCGGCACCCAAGGTACCGTCCATCTGGTTGACCTATGGCAATCTGCTTGGCGACCTTGGCGATATTCACGGCGCGTTTGCGGCATTTGAACGTGCGGCTGTGCTTGATCCGCACTCGTCCGATCCGTTGTTCAATTTGGGGCTAACCGCGATGAATGCCGGTTGGCTAGATCACGCCGATTCGGCGTTTCAGAAGGCTGAGAAAATTGCACCGGCCAACACCGCCATCCGCAATGCACGCGGCCTGCTTGAGCAGCAACGTCGCGATCCCGATGCGGCGATCAAGCATTATCATGAGGCAATTTTGATTGATCCACGAGATGCGCGTAGCCGCCATAATATGGGGGCCGCGCTACGCAGTGTTGACCAAGCTGAGGCGGCACTTGAGCAGATTGAACTTGCGATTGCGCTCGGTTCAACGGCCCCGGAGAGTTTTACAATTCGCGCGCATTTGCTTTCCGAGCTTGGTCGCTTTTACGAGGCGGTTGGCCAATATCATGAGGTGGTTAAATCTGTTCCCGAACATCTTGATGCACATGAAACGCTTGCTCGACTGATGCCGCAACTCGGTGTGGCCGATGTCGCGCTTGAAAGTTACAAGCGCGTGCTGGCCATTGGGCCTGTGTCGCCCGCGTTTTGGCATTCGGCGCTGTCTGCGGCAAAGGATGTGGGCGATAACGGGCAACTTCTTAGCTGGGCGCATGATGCCGAGGCAGCGGTTGGCACGCAGCCAGAATTTACGCTGGCAAAGGCTGCCGCGCTTGGTCGTGTTGGAGATCCCAAGGGCGCGCTTGCACTTTTGCAAGGATTAGTGGCAACATCGCCAAACATTGCGCCCATCCATGCGCATTTGTGCCATACGCTGCTAATGCTTGGCGATCCTAAGAAAGCCGAAGCTCACGCTCTGCGCGCGACCGAGCTAGCCCCACTAGATCAGTTTGGCTGGTCATATCTCACAATTATATGGCGCTTGTTGAATGATCCGCGCGAGGCGTGGCTTGCCGATTATGAGCGTATGGTGATGACGGTTGACCTTGATCCCGAAGACGGGGTTGAGGCTGATGCTTGGTTCGGTCCATTGCGTGCCTCGGTTGAGCAGTTTCACACCACAGTGGCGCATCCCGCCGAGCAATCGCTGCGTGGCGGCACCCAGACGCGCGGTAATATTTTTGAGAAACGCAATCCTGATATGCGAGGCTTTGCTGATCATGTGCGTCAGGCAGTCATGTTAATGCTGCCACGCTTGCCGCAAGACGCGACGCACCCGTTCCTTCGCCGCAACTCAGGCCAGATCAAATTCGCTGGATCATGGTCGGTGCGGCTCGCCAACAGCGGTTTCCACACAAATCATATTCATCAATCGGGCTGGCTGAGCAGCGCATTTTATCTGACGCTCCCACCCGAAGTTGGCACGTCGCAGGCAGGCGCGCTCACCTTCGGTGTGCCTGATGCCGCGTTCGGGCTTGATCTTGAACCACGCCGGGTAGAGATACCGCGCGCGGGCCGGCTCGTTCTGTTTCCATCCTATTTCTGGCACGGCACGGTGCCGTTTGAAAGCCAATCGCACCGGCTGACGATGGCATTCGACGCCACCCCCGCCTGATCAAATTATCAATGGAGTATTATCATGGGTTATAAAGTCGTCGTCGCAGGAGCCACAGGGAATGTCGGGCGCGAAATGCTCAACATATTGGCTGAGCGCGAATTCCCAATTGATGAGATCGCAGTGGTTGCGTCATCGCGCAGCCAAGGCGTTCAGGTCGAATTTGGTGATACTGACCGCAAGCTCAAGGTTCAGAACATCGAAAATTTCGATTGGGCTGGCTGGGATATGGCGCTGTTTGCGATCGGCTCCGAAGCAACCCTCAAATATGCGCCGATCGCGGCAGCGGCAGGCTGCGTCGTCATTGATAATAGCTCGCTCTACCGAATGGATCCTGATGTGCCCCTGATCGTGCCCGAGGTTAATCCCGATGCAATCGGCGGATACAAGCGCAAGAATATCATCGCTAATCCAAATTGCTCGACAGCACAGCTTGTCGTCGCGCTCAAGCCCCTCCATGATTATGCCAAAATCCTTCGTGTCGTCGTCGCAACCTATCAATCGGTGTCGGGTGCTGGCAAGGAAGGCATGGACGAACTGTTTGAGCAAAGTCGCAACATTTTTGTCGGCGATAGTGCCGAGCCCAGGAAATTCACCAAGCAAATCGCGTTCAATGTGATCCCTCATATTGATAGCTTCCTTGACGATGGTTCAACCAAAGAAGAATGGAAAATGGTCGTTGAGACCAAGAAAATCCTTGATCCAAAGATCAAGGTGATCGCAACCTGCGTACGCGTGCCTGTATTCGTTGGCCACTCAGAAGCGGTAAACATCGAATTTGAAAACGAGATTTCGGCGAAGAAGGCGCAATCTATCTTGCGTGAAGCCCCCGGCGTGATGCTCGTCGATAAGCGTGAGGATGGCGGATATGTTACACCCGTCGAATGTGTGGGCGATTATGCAACCTTTGTAAGCCGGGTACGCGAAGACTCAACCGTCGAGAATGGGCTGGCGCTGTGGTGCGTTTCGGATAACCTCCGCAAAGGTGCAGCGCTCAACGCGGTGCAAATTGCCGAACTGTTGGGCCGGAAGCATCTCAAGAAAGGTTGATTATCTGGCCGGCGTTGGCGAGGCGGGCCTGAGCAGCAAAACGAACGGGATACACAAGAGCACGGCGAACATCATCAGGGTGAAATCGTCGAGGTAAGCAATCATCGCTGCTTGCCTAGTAATTTCGCCGTTAAGGATACGCAAGGCAGCCTCCCCCGCGCTGCCCAGCCGATCTGCGCTTGAAGGATCAACCGATGACATCGAATATGCCGTAATGTGCCCCGCCAAATCTTCATGACTGACTTGGATGTTGCGTGCGAGCATTGCCGTCATCACCGAAATTCCCATGCTGCCGCCAAGGCTGCGCAGCAAATAGAGCAGGCTTGATCCATCTGTCCTTAAATCGGGTGCGAGCGTTGCAAAAGCGAGCGCGTTCATCGGAATAAATACGAAGCCCATGCCAAGCCCCTGAACAAACCCGGTGAGAACAATCGGGTGCCAGTCCATTTCAAGCGACCATTGCGTCATTTCCCACAGCGAATAGGCTGTCAGTACAAACCCGGTCGCCACGATAATTCGTGCGTCCAATTTTCCAGTTAAACGCGATGCGATGAACATACTTGCCAGAATCCCTACCCCGCGCGGGGCAAGCAATATGCCCGTATCAAGCACGGTATAGCCAAATAGACTTTGTAACATGGGCGGGAACAAAGCAAAAATGCCGAACATCATCATCCCGATAAGCACCATAAATCCAAGCGCAGTCACAAAGTTGCGATTGGTGACTAGGTCTCTGCTGAACATTGGCTTTTTGGCCGAGAACTGATGAACGAGAAACATCCACAACGCCGACACGGCAATGATGCACTCAATCCAGATTTCCCATGATTGAAACCAGTCCACATGCTGACCCCGGTCAAGCATCAACTGCAATGTCGCCAGTCCAACTGCTAGCATTGAAAAACCCAGCAAATCAAGCCGCCGCCGCACCAGCGCGCGTGACGGTAATAGCCACCATAATAAGAGTAAGGTCGGAATACCGATGGGCAAATTGATGTAAAACACCCAGCGCCAATTATAACTTTCGGTTAGCCAACCTCCGATTACTGGCCCCAATATCGGGGCGACCATGATTCCCATACCCCACATCGCCATAGCTTTGGGTGCGCGCTCGGGCGAATTTATATCGAGCAGGATTGTCTGGGAAAGCGGGCCAATAAATGCAGAACTCACACCCTGAAGAATGCGGAATAGCACCATCTGTGTGAGGTTGGTAGCAATGCCACATAGCATTGACGTTATTATGAATCCGGTAACTGCCAGCAAAAACAGTCGGCGCGATCCAATGCGATCCGACAACCAGCCTGTGATTGGCATCGATACCGCACTTGCTATGATGTAACTTGTCAGCACCCAAGTCACAGAATCTTGGGTTGCACCCAAGCTTGTTTGCATGTGCGGGATTGCAACATTGGCAATTGTTGAATCGAGGATTTGGATGATCGATGCGCCCATCACGGCGAGCGTTAGCAAGGCCTTATGTTTTACAGGCAATGCAGCTCCATCCATCGCGGTTATTTCCGATCGCTATTGGTATCTATCCTGACATAGGCAGACAGGCCTGCGATCATCGCACGAGAAGGAGCGCCCTCAATCGTGATGCGCACGGGAACGCGCTGTGTGACCTTCACCCAATTGCCGTTGGCATTTTGTGCCGGGAGGACAGAAAATTCCGAGCCTGTACCCGCGCCGATGCTTGCGACTCGGCCTGTGAGTTTGAGATTAGGATACGCGTCAAACGCAATCATTGCGCGCTGTCCGATGCGCATCTCAGTGAGATCGGTTTCCTTGAAATTAGCCTCAATCCATGTTTGATCAATGCCAACGACGCTAACGGCTGGCAGCCCAGACACCAACATCTGGCCAACCTGAAGCCGGTCGGATTGACTAATTATTCCCGAGAGTGGGCTGCGCACCTCCGTTCGGGATAGGTCAAGCAGCGCCTTTTCCCGCTGCACTTGCCCCGCAATAATCGCAGGTGCATTGCCGGGGGCAGCGGATCCGGTGGCTAGCGCAGCGCGCGCCTTTTGTGCGTTGGCCTCAGCCGAGGCGAGTTTGCTGCGGGCTTCGTTGACTGCGTGTTCGGCTGACTGCAACCGGGCTTTGGTGGTAAATCCGTTCTGCATGAGTTCGGATTGGCGACGATATTCTTTTTCGAAAAATACAACGTCTTCGCGCGCACTTGCGATATCAACGCTGCTGCCCTGCAAATTTGTACGCAAGCTGATCACTTGCACCTGTGCGTTGGCAATCGCGGCATTGGCTTGCGCGACTGACAGTTTGAAGGGTTCGGGGTCTATTCGGAACAGGAGGTCGCCTGCTTTGACCCGCTGGTTTTCTTTGACCGTAACTTCAACAATCCGGCCGCCGACTTCAGCGCTGATCGATACTTTGTTTTGCTGGACGTAGGCGTTGTCAGTGGACACATAATGATCGTTGGCGATGTAATAATATGCGCCACCTCCCATGAGAAGAGCTGGTACCGAGAGCATTATAGCAAGCCGTAGCCAGCGTCGTTCGGGTTTCTTGGTCTGCATTATGTGGCCAGTGAATTGAGGGTCAATGTCAGCCATTCGCCGCCTCGTGCATTGGCCGTAGCAAATTTGTGCGGATGGCTCTAAGCAAGATACGAAGTTGCTCCTGCTCTTGCGGTGTGATGCCGTCCATCGCTTCCTGGGTAAGATCACCTGCCAACAGCTTTAGATCGTTGAGTAATGCACGCGCTTTGTCGGTAAGGAACAAGCGCCAAACGCGGCGATCATTAGGATCGGGGCGGCGCTCAACCAGCGACGCTTCGGCCAAACGATCAATCATGCGGCACAAGGTGATGGGCTCAACCTCGATCAAATCGGCGAGGCCGCCTTGATTGATGCCCTCATGGCGCATGAGCATTGTTAATACACGCCACTGGGCGCGGGTAACGCCAATTGAGCGCGCTCGCTGATCGAATGAACGGCGCATTAGACGCGACACATCTGCAAGAGCGAAGGCAATTGTCCCATTCATAAGTCTATTATTTATAACTATACTTATTATTGTCAAGACTGTTGACCGTGTTTGACCGGGAATGGATGAGATTCTATCAACACGGATATGGCACATGTTACTTTAGGCGGCTGCCAGTGTGGCGCCATCCGCTATGCGTTGAGCGGTGCGCTTCCGCCTGCCTATGCGTGTCACTGCAGTGCGTGCAAAAAGCAGTCGGCCAGCGCCTTTTCGATGTCGATTGTGGTTGGGCTTGAAGGGTTGGCTATTTTGGGTACACCCGCTTCATTCGGCAGCATGGCGTTCAGTGGCGCGCGCAAAACTTGCTATTTTTGTCCGAAATGCGGAACACGTTTGTGGCATGCGTCAAGCGCTTCAGCAGGCGTCGTTACCCTCAAGGTCGGCTCGCTTGATGACAGCGTAGACATCTCGCCAAGCGCCCATTTGTGGGTCAGCAAAAAACAAGCGGGCATCAACCTTGATCCCAACATTCCGGCATTCGATTCGCAGCCTGAAAACTTGGCAGATTGGCGTGAAGGGTTGAGATGGCCAAGATAATGAGCGGTGGCTGCAACTGCGGGCACATTCGCTATAGCGCGAACGTTAAAAATGACGAAGCCTATCTCTGCCATTGCCGCATGTGTCAGCGCGCAACTGGTGGGGTTTCGATTGCGTTTAAGGGATTCAAGGCCGCCGATGTTGTGTGGGGGCATGAACCGGATTGGTATCTGAGTTCGCCCATTGCGCGGCGGCTGTTTTGTGCACAGTGCGGGACGCCGCTTGGTTTCCAGTATTTGGACAGTGATAGGCTTGATCTCACTGTTGGCAGTTTTGATGATCCTTCTTCATTCGCTCCAGTGGCACATTTTGGCATAGAGACGCTTCACGAAGCATGGGGCGATACAAGCACACTGCGGCGTGACAGGACTGATGAATATCCCTTGCTTATAGAAAGATGGAAAAATGCCTGTGCCTGATCCGCGCATTTCTTATTTCACAGTTGCTGACGGCACCAAACTTGCGGTGCGTGAAGTGGGTGAGGGCAGGGCGCTCGTGCTGCTCCACGGCTATTTTAGCGATGCGGAGATCAATTGGATCAAATATGGCCATGCCGCGCTGCTTGCTGAAGCGGGTTTTCGGGTGATTATACCCGATCTGCGCGCGCACGGACAGAGTGATAAGCCCCATGATGCGGTGGCCTATCCAAAGGATATACTTGCAGACGACGCGCTGTCTCTAATCGCGCAGTTTGGCCTGATCGATTATGACCTTGGTGGCTATTCGCTTGGCGCGCGGACGGTAGCTCGAATGCTGGTCAAAAGGGCAATGCCTAGGCGTGTGATTATCTCGGGTATGGGGCTTGAGGGGCTGACTAATACAGGCAAACGGGCAGCGCATTTCCGCAATATTTTTGAAGGATTGGGCACGCACCCACGCGGTTCACCTGAATGGATGGCCGAAGCGTTTCTCAAAACGACGGGCGGCGACCCTGTTGCACTGGCACGCATACTCGAAACCTTCGTTGATACGACGATTGATGATATCCGTGGTTGGAAAATGCCCGTGCAAGTCCTCGTCGGCGCGGATGACGATGATAATGGATCAGGCGCAGGGCTGGCGGCAGAGCTCAGCGATGCGACGTTGTCGATTGTCCCCGGCAATCATATGAGCGCTGTAGTGAAGCCCGATCTGGGGCAGGCAATGGTTGAATTTTTAACATAAAAAGCCGGAGAAGCATTCGCTTCACCGGCCCATTTTACACTTCAGGATAGAATTCCTAATCAGGCGACTGCGGCCAGCCCTTCTTCCATCTCTTCTGTTTCGCGCAGCACATAGCCACGGCCCCAGACGGTTTCGATATAATTGTCACCCCCGCAAGCAAGCGCGAGCTTTTTGCGTAGCTTGCAGATGAAGACGTCGATGATCT
>JBBTEI010000037.1:7189-14688 GCA_038042405.1 Pseudomonadota bacterium | reverse complement strand
TCAGCCAAAAGCGGGGGTAAAGTATCAAATATCATGGGTAAATGTCCGTTATGTTGAACGGCCTTTGGCGGTTTATACACCTTATGTCCATCTTTGTGAATTATTAGCGCGCCAGCAATCGACCGAATCGATCAGATCGATGGAAAATTCTGTCTGTAGCGATCAGCTTTTTCGCGCTATACCAGTATCTGTTATTACGATTTAGTATCACGAATAACCAGAAAACGGAGACTTTATGAATATCGAAGCCAAATGCCCGATGGGTAGCCGTGTAAGCCGGAGTGCCATTGTGTGGGGCATGAACAATCAGCTTTGGTGGCCAAACCAGCTTGATCTCTCGATTCTCCGGCAACATTCGTCGCTCAGCGATCCTATGGATGCTGAATTTGATTATACCGACGCGTTCAAGACGCTCGATCTTGATGCAATCAAGGCCGATATTGTTGCGTTGATGACCGAGTCGCAGGATTGGTGGCCTGCCGATTATGGTCACTATGGCCCGCTGTTCATCCGCATGGCGTGGCACGTTGCGGGCACGTATCGCATCCATGATGGTCGCGGTGGCGCGGGTACGGGCAATCAGCGTTTTGCCCCGCTCAATAGCTGGCCAGATAATGGCAATCTCGATAAGGCGCGGCTCCTGCTCTGGCCCATCAAGCAAAAATATGGCCGAAAGATTTCCTGGGCCGATTTGATGATTCTGACCGGCAATTGCGCGCTTGAATCGATGGGTTTCCAAACCGCAGGCTTTGGCGGTGGTCGCGCTGACATTTGGGAAGCCGAGGGCGATATCAATTGGGGCCCAGAAGCCGAATGGCTTGGTGATGAGCGTTACAGCGGTGATCGTGAACTCGCCAATCCGCTTGGTGCCGTCCAAATGGGTTTGATTTACGTCAATCCGCAGGGGCCAAATGGCACACCTGATCCGGTGGCTTCGGGACGTGATATTCGAGAAACCTTCGCTCGTATGGCGATGAACGATGAAGAAACTGTGGCATTGGTGGCCGGTGGTCATGCCTTTGGTAAGGCGCACGGCGCAGGCGATGCAGCCCATGTTGGCCCGGAACCCGAAGGCGCGCCAATCGAAGCGCAGGGCAAGGGTTGGCTCAGTACTCATGGTACCGGCAAGGGTGTCGACACCATCACCAGCGGCATCGAAGGTGCCTGGACGAAAAATCCGATTCAGTGGGATAATAATTATTTCGAAAATCTGTTCGAATATGATTGGGAATTGACGAAGAGTCCTGCGGGCGCGTTTCAGTGGACGCCGAAAAATGCCGAAGCACAAGATACTGTGCCCGATGCGCATGATCCATCAAAACGCCACGCGCCGATGATGACAACGGCTGATCTCGCGCTTCGGTTCGATCCGATTTATGAACCGATTTCGCGGCGTTTTTATGAAAACCCCGATCAGCTTGCCCATGCTTTTGCTGAGGCATGGTATAAGCTTACGCACCGCGATATGGGGCCAGTCTCTCGCTATCTTGGTAAAGAAGTGCCTGCCGAGCCACGCATCTGGCAGGATCCGGTTCCTTCGGTTGATCACACGCTTATCGACGCTGCTGATATTGCCGCACTCAAGGGTAAAATCCTCGGATCGGGCCTGTCGGTTTCGCGATTGGTGGCAACGGCTTGGGCCTCTGCATCAACCTTCCGTGGATCGGATAAGCGCGGCGGTGCCAATGGCGCACGTATCCGCCTTGCCCCGCAAAAGGATTGGGCGGTCAATGAACCGGCTGAACTTGCCAAGGCGCTTGCAACGCTTGAAGCGATCCAGGCCGATTTCAATGCTGCGCAAACGGGCGGCAAGAAGGTGTCTCTCGCTGATCTGATCGTTCTTGGCGGGTCTGCTGCGGTTGAAAAGGCAGCAAAAGATGCGGGTCATGATGTGACCGTCCCCTTTACACCGGGACGCACCGACGCACGGCAGGATCAGACCGATGCCCACTCCTTTGCCGTAATTGAGCCAACGGTGGATGGTTTCCGCAACTTCGTAAGTGGTGAACCGATGGTGTCGACTGAAGAACTTCTGGTTGATAAGGCGCAATTGCTAACGCTTACAGCGCCTGAAATGACGGTGCTTGTTGGCGGCCTGCGCGTGCTTGGTGCCAATCACGGCGGTGCTGCGTGCGGGGTCTTCACTGACCGTTCCGGGGTTTTGACCAATGATTTCTTCGTGAACCTGCTCGGCACCAGCATGAGCATGAACTGGAAGGAAACTAGCCACGGTGTTTACACCGCGAGCGACCGGGCCACGGGTCAGGCGAAATGGTCGGGAACCCGCGTTGATCTGATCTTTGGTTCCAACTCGCAACTCCGCGCACTTGCCGAGGCCTATGCCACCGACGACGCAAAGGGCGCGTTTGTTAAAGCATTTGTCGCAGCATGGGCCAAGGTGATGAACCTCGATCGTTTCGACATCGCATAATCGCAGTCGATAAAACACCCGCCGGTGATACCTCACCGACAGGTGCCCTTTTTCCTCCCCAGGAAAATCGGAAAACTTAGCCGAATTGGTTCATCGTATTATGGACACCGCCTGCCTTGAGCGCGGCTTCACCAGCGAAATATTCTTTGTGATCGTCACCAATGTCAGAGCCTGACATATTCTGGTGCTTTACACAGGCAATGCCCTGACGAAGCTCCTGACGCTGAACGCCGAGGACATAGCCGAGCATCCCGGCATCGCCGAAATATTCCTTGGCAAGATTATCCGTCGATAGCGCCGCCGTGTGATAGGTTGGCAGTGTGATCAGGTGATGGAAAATCCCCGCGCGCTTGGCACCGTCTGCCTGGAAGGTGCGGATGCGCTTGTCAGCGGCGATGCCAAGCTCGCTGTCGTCATATTCTGCGCTCATCAATTTGGCACGATTATAAGCCGACACGTCAAGCCCTTCGCCTTTCATCGCATCATAGACCTGTTGGCGGAAATTGAGCGTCCAGTTGAATGAAGGCGAGTTATTATAAACCAGCTTCGCACCCGGAACGACAGCGCGGATACGATCCATCATCCCCGCAATCTGTTCGACGTGGGGTTTTTCGGTTTCGATCCAGAGCAGATCAGCGCCATTTTGCAGTGAAGTGATGCTGTCGAGTACGCAGCGATCTTCGCCAGTCCCGCTGCGGAACTGGAACAGGTTTGACGGCAGGCGTTTGGGGCGCAGCATCTTGCCGTCGCGGTTGATGATGACATCGCCGTTGCGCGCGGTGGCCGGATCAATCTCTTCGCAGTCAAGGAAGGCGTTATACTGGTCGCCAAGGTCTCCAGGTTCGTTGCTGACTGCAATTTGCTTGGTGAGGCCAGCGCCGAGCGAGTCGGTGCGGGTGACGATGATTCCGTCTTCAACGCCGAGTTCAAGGAAGGCATAGCGGCAGGCGCGCACCTTCGCGAGGAAATCCTCATGCGGCACGGTGACTTTGCCATCCTGATGGCCACACTGCTTTTCATCCGAAACCTGATTTTCGATCTGGAGCGCACAAGCGCCCGCTTCGATCATCTTTTTGGCGAGCAGATAGGTCGCCTCGGCATTGCCGAAGCCAGCGTCGATATCGGCGATGATCGGCACAACATGCGTTTGATAATTCTCGACCTGATCAAGCAGATCGCGTTCCTTGGCACCGTCACCGGCGGCGCGGGCGGCGTCGATATCGCGGAACAGCAGGCTGAGTTCGCGCGCATCAGCCTGGCGCAGGAAGGTGTAAAGCTCTTCGATGAGTGCAGGCACGCTGGTCTTTTCGTGCATCGACTGATCGGGCAGCGGGCCAAATTCGGAGCGCAGCGCGGCGACCATCCAGCCCGAGAGATAGAGATATTTGCGCTTGGTTGTGCCAAAATGCTTTTTGATTGCGATCATCTTTTGCTGCGCGATGAAGCCGTGCCAGCAGCCAAGCGACTGGGTGTATTGCGACGGATCCGCATCATAGGCCGCCATATCTTCGCGCATGATCTTTGCGGTATAGCGGGCGATGTCGAGACCAGTTAGGAACCGGTTCTGGAGACGCATCCGGGCGACCGATTCAGCATCGATCCCGTTCCAAGTGCCGCTTTTGCTCTGGGTCAGCGCGTTGATGTGGCTGATATGATCTTGGTAAGACATGATTGTAATCTTTCGTACAAATTTGGAAAGGGCTGTTACCCTTCAAGCATCCTGTTGCAGCTAAGTTGGCGAAGATGCCGCGCAACGGCAATATATATCTGTCAGTTTTTGTGTGATACGGTGCGGCAATCGGTCAGTGGTGTTGTCATTTTGTAATTTTTATGACAAGCGGTGCCATGGCCGATCAGAAACTTTTCGCCGGGCACAGTGTCCGCCGCGTCCGCCGCGCGGCAGAGCTCACGCAGGCAGCGATGGCCGAAGCGCTTGATGTCTCACCCAGCTACCTAAACTTGATCGAGCGCAACCAACGACCGATCACTGCGGCGCTAATGCTCCGCCTTGCCGAGCGTTTCGATTTCGATCCGCGCAGCATGGGCGGCGCGACACCGGGTGGCGGAGCCGAGGCGTTGCGCCGCCGCCTCGCCGATCCTTTGTTTGCCGATCTCAATATTGACCGCGCGCAGCTTGACGAATGGATCGCCACCGCGCCCGATTCAGCCGAGGCTTTCGCGCGTGCGTTTGATCGAATGTCGGGCACTCATGCCACGCCTGAACCTGACGCCATCGCCGCAACCCGCCGCGAGGTTGAACGGTGGCGCAACCATTTTGCCGATCTTGACAGCATGGCCGAGGCGCTGTCGGATGAACTGCGCCTCACTGCCTCTGACCTTTATGCCGCGATTGATGAGCGGCTGCGCGTCAAGCACCAGCTTTCGCTGCGCATTCTGCCGGTTGACGTGATGCCTGATATGCTGCGGCGGCTTGATCTCCATGCGCGGCAGCTCCAACTCTCTGAATTGCTTGATCCTGCCTCGCGCACCTTTGGCGCGGCGTATCAGCTTGCCCAGCTTGAGGCGAAGGACGAAATTGAGGCACTGGTGCGCGGCGCTGATTTTGCTGAACGCGCTAGCGAGCGGCTTTATCGCCGCCACCTGACAAGCTATTTCGCCGCCGCACTGATGATGCCCTACGCCCGTTTCTTGCGCGCCTGTGAAGCGACGGGTTATGATATCGAGCTGCTTCAGCGCCGCTTTGGCGCAGGCTTTGAACAAGTGGCGCACCGCCTCACCACGCTCCACCGCGTCGGCGCGCGCGGCCTACCCTTTTTCATGATCCGTATCGACCGCGCGGGGCAAAGCTCGAAACGCTATGTCGGTGCGAGCGGAGCAGCACTTGTCGAGGCCGAGCGGCGTTGCCCATTGTGGCGTGTGCATGATGCGTTTGATCTGCCCGGGCGGCTGATCACACAATTAGTCGCGCTTGAGGATGGTAGCCGCTGGTTTACCCTCGCGCGCATCGTTCACCCGCAGGGTGGGCGCATCGGCGGCGTCCGCGCCGAATTCGCGATTGGGCTGGGCGTTGCCGCAGACCTTGCCAGTCCGCTCGCTGCGGCACGCGGCATAGAGTTGAAGCGTGGCGATGCGACGCCGATCGGGTTGGGCTGCACCGCCTGCACCAGACCCAACTGCCCGCAACGCAGCGCGCCACCAGTGGGAAGGGTGCTGACCTTCAGCGAGAAGGAGCGCGGTTTGACCGCATTTTCATTTGTGGGGGATTGAGGGAGACTGCCATTCCCCCAATGCCAGTCCTTCAACCGTCCAATCCCCGATGGCCCAGCGTATCAGCCGTAGTGTCGGGTGCCCCACGGCTGCTGTCATCCGCCGCACTTGGCGGTTCCGGCCTTCGCGGATTGTAAGTTTTATCCAGCAATCGGGGATATTTTGGCGTACGCGGATTGGTGGGTTGCGCGGCCAGAGGGCGGGGGCGTCAATGGGCTCTGCATCGGCGGGAAGGGTTGGGCCGTCTTTGAGTATCACGCCTTGCCGAAGCTTTGCGAGTGTGGCTTCGCCAACATCGCCCTCGACCTGCACGAGGTAGATCTTGGCCATCTTATATTTGGGGTCGGCGATCCGCGCTTGCAGCTGGCCATCGTTGGTGAGCAGCATCAGCCCCTCACTATCCAGATCCAGCCGTCCCGCCGGATAGACGCCGGGCACGTCGATGAAATTGGATAGCGTCGGACGCGCTGTCTCCGTTGTACTGCGATCAGTGAATTGCGGCAGCACGCCGTAAGGTTTGTTGAACAGGATCAGGCGCGGCATCGGGTCAGGCCTGCGCCCGCGCGCTTATTTCGACAGTTCGACTTGTTCGAATTCAAGTTCAACCGGGGTAGCGCGGCCGAAGATCGAGACGCTGACCTTGACGCGGCCCTTGTCGAAATCAATTTCTTCGACGATGCCGTTGAAACTTGCGAACGGCCCATCGAGAACCTTGACCGAATCGCCGATTTCATACTCAACCGTAACGCGTGTTTTGGGCGCGGCAGCAGCGGCTTCTTTGGTGTTCAGGATGCGTGCGGCTTCGGCTTCGCTGATCGCTTGCGGTTTGCCCATTGAACCGAGAAAGCCTGTAACCTTGGGCTGATTTTTGACAAGGTGATAGACATCATCATTCATGTTGAGCTTGGCGAGCACATAGCCGGGAAAAAATTTCTTTTCCGACTGAACCTTCTTGCCGCGCCGTACCTCGGTGACAGTTTCGGTTGGCACTTCGACTGCATCCACCAGCGCTTCGAGGCCAAGCCGCGCGGCATCAGCCATAATCGCGTCGCGAACTTTATTTTCAAAGCCCGAATAGGCGTGAATGATATACCAGCGTGACATTATTTGGGTTTATTCCTGAAATCAAACGAGTGAGAGCAAGGATTTGACGATCCAACTGAAAAAACTATCGAGGCCAAAGAAAAAGAGGCCAAGAACTGTGGTCATTATGACAACCATCACCGTGGTCATGATTGTTTCACGCCCCGTTGGCCATACAACGCGCGCGGTTTCAGCGCGCACCTGCCGCATAAATTCGCCTGGAGTTGTTCGTGCCATAGTGCCTTGCTCTTTTCTATCCAACCAGCCAAAACCCGTCGCCCGGAGAGCCGGATAATGGCGTTTATTGGTCTGGAATGAATCGCGCTTTAGTCGCTAACCAGAAGCAAGGCAAGTGCCGCTTGGTGCGGCCAGTTGTGCAAGCGCCTGGCAGGAGTTGGGGGACTCGAACCCACGACCCTCGGTTTTGGAGACCGATGCTCTACCAACTGAGCTAAACTCCTAAGCGGTGTAGCGCCTTTAAACAGCCCGCCGCGCATACGCAAGGGCGTAAGCCCATTGCGCCAATATGGTGGCATCGCTTATGGGGCTACATTCAGGAGATTAACCATCAACGCGGAACCCGCCAATAATAGTGCCGAATTTGCCCGCCGTCGTGCCGACGATGATCGGGCTGTTTTGGTTGCTGCGCTCGAAAAATCTGCCGGCGGCGACAAAAACGCGTTCGAAGAGGTCTATCGTCGTACCTCGGCGAAGCTTTTTGGCGTTTGCCTGCGTATATTCCCTGAACGCCAAGATG
>JBBTEI010000037.1:0-7089 GCA_038042405.1 Pseudomonadota bacterium | reverse complement strand
ACCTCGGCGAAGCTTTTTGGCGTTTGCCTGCGTATATTCCCTGAACGCCAAGATGCAGAGGAAGCCTTGCAGGACGCATATTTAACGATTTGGAGCAAAGCCGCCACCTTTGACTCAAGCCGCGCGAGCCCGATTACATGGCTGGTGACGCTGACGCGCAACCGTGCGATTGACCGGTTACGCTCCATTCGCAATCGCGGGCTTGCCACGCTTGATGAAGCCGTCGATGTAGCCGATCCAGCGCCGATTGCCGAAAGCGTAATGCTGGCCGACGAAGCCGATGGCCGGTTGAACTATTGCATCAATACGCTTGATGGGCGCGATGCCGAATGCGTTCGCACAGCCTTTTTCCACGGTGCGACTTATGCCGAGCTTGCCAAGCGCGATGGCGTTCCGCTTGGCACAATCAAAAGCCGCGTGCGCCGCGCGCTCCTCAAATTGCGTGAGTGTATGAGCCAGTGACGATGGTCCCGCTTTCTGACGATGACATCACCCTTGCTGGCGAAACCGCGCTTGGCCTGCTCGATGCGGCAGGTGAAGCGGTTGTGGCTGCACGCATTGCAACCGATCCACAATTCGCGGCTGAAATTGCAGTATGGCAGGATCGTTTCGCGACAATGATTTTGGCCGGTGCTGCGCCGCCTCCGGCAAAGATGTGGAATGATATTCGCCTGAAAATGGGTGCCGTGCCGACGCGACTGGCCGCAAATACATCGCTGCGACTGTGGCAGGGTATAGCGGGCGGGGCGACGGCGATTGCGGCTACGCTGGCGTTCTTGCTTGTAAATCCGCCAGCACCGCGCTCTGTAGCGCCTTCGCAGACATTAGTGGCTGCGCTTGGCAGCGAAACCGGACGTGCGGCAATGACGGCCGCTTACAACACGCAGCGTGGCGAGCTTGTCGTTATGCCGGTTGCAGTGGAAGCAGATGGTCGTTTCCCTGAACTGTGGGTGATTGATGCAAGT
This sequence comes from Pseudomonadota bacterium, assembly GCA_038042405.1. Lineage (GTDB taxonomy): Bacteria > Pseudomonadota > Alphaproteobacteria > Sphingomonadales > Sphingomonadaceae > Aquisediminimonas. The sequence continues at coordinate 6,124 of JBBTEI010000037.1, read as the reverse complement.
GGCGAAGCAAAATCACTCGGCTTTGTTGATGCAACAAGCGCAACCCGCGTTCCTGTTGATCCAGCTTTACAGGCACGCATAAAAAGCGGAATGACACTTGCCGTAACGCTTGAAGCGGATCGCTCCGCTCCGCATGAGAAAGCCGCAGGGCCAATCGTCGTTAGCGGAAAAATCGAAATTTTATAATTTATTTTTGCGGCACTGCATCCGCTGCAAAAGCTGGCGCGTACTTGCGTTCAGCATCTTAACCGGGATGCACATTACAAAAGGATTATCACTTTGAAAAATCTTAACCTTCGCTCCGCGATTGCGGCTGTTGCTCTTGTTGGCCTGGCCGCTTCGGCGCCTGCTTTTGCCAAAATGGCGAAGAACACCAACCCGAACGTAGGCGGCGCGCCAATGTTCGCTTCGAAGAACATCGTTGAAAACGCTGTTAACTCGAAGGATCACACAACGCTGGTTGCTGCTGTTAAGGCTGCTGGTCTGGTTGACACGCTGATGTCAGCTGGCCCGTTCACCGTATTTGCACCAACAAATGCTGCCTTTGGCAAGCTTCCTGCCGGCACCGTTGAAACGCTCGTAAAGCCAGAAAACAAGGACACGCTTACAGCAATCCTGACCTACCATGTTGTTGCTGGCAAAATGACAGCGGCTGACATTGCCAAGGCAATCAAAGCTGGCGGCGGCAAGGCTTCGCTCACCACCGTAAACGGCGGTTCGCTGACGGCTGCAATGGTTGGCAAAAAGCTTGTTCTGACCGATTCGAAGGGTGGCAAATCAACCGTCACCATCGCAAACGTGATGCAATCAAACGGCGTGATCCACGTTGTTGATACGGTTGTGCTTCCATAGTCTCAAGAAAATAGCATAAGCGACGGGTCGTTTCGCCCCCCTTTTCGGCTCGTCGCGCTATGTTATTGGAGTCCTGATCGGAATGGCTCGTAAAGGCCATCCTGATCAGGACTTTTTATTTTCGGCAGCTTTTTGTTCGGTCTGGGAGTACCAACAGCAACAGGCATTGACGAAACAGGGTTGTTGCTCTGCTTTTGTCCCACTAGTAGCCAGAACCTGTTGGCAGTTTGCGGAGCATGAATTTGACAGTCTTGGTAACCGGCGCTGCAGGTTTCATTGGTTACCACCTTGCGGAGCGTCTGCTTGCCCGTGGGGATCAGGTAATCGGGATCGATTGTATCAACGATTATTATGACCCGCAATTAAAGCGTGATCGGCTCGCCGATCTGCAAACGCGTCACGGTGATCGCTTCCAGTTCATCAAGGTTGATTTTTCGGATCATGTTGCGCTTGAAGCTGCACTTGTGCCGTATCAGTTTGATCGTATTGCCCACCTCGGCGCGCAAGCCGGGGTGCGTTATTCAATCGAAAATCCGCGTGCCTATGTTCAGGCCAATCTGGTTGGGCATGTTAATCTGCTGGAGGTCGCGCGGTCGCGGTCGGCGGCGATGGTCTATGCGTCGTCATCCTCGGTTTATGGTGGCAACGAAACACTGCCGTTCCGCGTTGAAGATCGGGTCGATCATCCGATGTCGCTCTATGCCGCAACCAAAAAGGCTGATGAGTTGATGAGCGAGACTTACGCGCATCTCTACCGGATTCCGCTGACTGGTTTGCGTTTTTTCACGGTCTATGGCCCATGGGGCCGTCCCGATATGGCTATGTGGATTTTCACCAAGGCAATCTTTGAAGGTGCGCCGATCAAGGTGTTCAATGGCGGAGAAATGCGGCGCGATTTCACCTATATTGATGATATTGTCTCGGGCGTCGCGGCTTGCCTTGATACGCCGCCTGTTGATGATGGCACAGTTAAGGCCGGAGGCAGTAAAAGCCCGCACCGGATTTATAACATCGGCAACAATAACAGCGAAGAACTGATGGCGATGATCGGCTTGCTCGAAACTGCCTGTGACCGTGAAGCGATCAAGGAAATGCACCCGATGCAACCCGGTGACGTGCGCGAGACTGCGGCGGATATCAGCGCGATTGCGCGTGATCTCGGCTTTGCACCCACCACCAAGATTGCCGTTGGCATCCCCAGATTTGTTGAATGGTATCGCAGTTATCATGCGCTGTGACGCGGTGATACTCTAACGAACGGACTGATTATGCGTATTGTTGTTATCGGATTAGGATATGTCGGGCTGCCGCTTGCAGTGCAATTGGCCAAGCATTTTGAAACGTGGGGGCTTGATATCAATCAGGCACGGATCAGCGAGCTTGAAAGCGGCTATGATCGCACCGACGAGATTGATCGCGAAAGGCTGACCGCATCAAGCCTGCGATTGACTGCCAACGCTGCGGATTGTCCGCCGGCCGACGCTTATATCGTGACCGTGCCTACGCCGATTGACGGCGATAACCAGCCCGATCTTTCACCGGTGATCGGCGCAACAAAAATGGTTGGCGCGATGATCAAAGCGGCGCACAAGCCTGTCATTATCTATGAAAGTACGGTCTATCCCGGTGTTACCGAGGATATTTGCGGCCCGCTGCTCGAACAAGTGTCGGGCCTGAAACACTGCGCTGATTTCTCGCTTGGCTATTCACCCGAACGCATCAATCCCGGTGACCGCGAACATACCGTTGATAAAATCATCAAGGTCATTGCGGGAGACAGCCCTGAAGTTACCGAAACGCTTGCAGAAATTTATGGCAAAGTGACAAGCGGTGGCGTGTTTCGCGCGGCATCGATCAAAGCTGCCGAGGCTGCCAAGGTTATCGAGAATGCCCAACGCGATATCAATATCGCCTTCATGAACGAAGTCACCCAGATTTTTGCGAAGATGGATCTTTCGATCTGGGACGTGCTGGCGGCCGCCAATACGAAGTGGAACTTCCTACCCTTCCAGCCCGGTCTTGTTGGTGGGCATTGCATCGGGGTTGACCCTTATTATCTTAGCCACCGTGCCCAAGCGCTTGGCCATAATCCGCAGGTCATTCTGGCAGGGCGTGCAATCAATGACGGGATGGGCAAATGGATCGCCGAACAAATCCACGCCCAGCGTTGCGGCGTTGCGGGTTCCGTCTTGATGCTCGGCCTTACCTTTAAGGAAAATGTGCCAGATCTGCGCAATTCAAAAGTGGTTGATGTTATTCGCCATCTTGAAACGCTCGGCCACCACGTCACCGTCCATGATCCGCTTGCGGACGCCGACGAAGCCACGCACGAATATGGTATCGCACTGAACCCGGACGCGCTCGATCATCAATATGATATTGTTGTCGGAGCCGTGGCACATGCCCAATATTGCAAGCTCGATCCGTTTGCATATACCACCTCTAACGGGCTTGTTGCCGACCTGAAACGCCTATGGCCTCTGACAGCCATTCCCGGCGATAAAGCGGCATGGTCATTATAAAAGGGGCAAGCGTCACGCCTGATCACGGATATCAAAACGGCCAATGTCTCTAGCATAGGTTGAGGAAAGGCGGAATTGAGATCAGTCTCGACCATTGATTTGCCGATTAGACTCTGCGAACAGTAATTATAACAAATTGAACTAGGTTGATTCGCGTTCGTGAAAGCGAGTTGCAGAATTTTCTAACATTGTTCATTCAATTGATGTTAGGTTCTGCGAAACCCAAACAAGCTGTCATCGCGAAATAGAAGAGAGCGCCATGCATATCGATGCAGAAGAGACCAAACGTGCGATTATGAAGGCTGAGCAGGCTGTCGCACTGATGGATGGCAAGCTGCAGATGAAGCTCAAGCCGGAATATCGGCGCTCACTCGTCAACGCGATTCTCAGCAGTGGCGCGCAGGACGATCTTGTATTTCATCGAAGAACCGTACGATTAACCCAGCGTATCTGGTCATTGAGCGGCTGGTTCGCGCGCGCGGCCCTGTTTTGGCGGCGGATCAGGAAAGATGCGATTGTCGACGAACTGGAAACTTTACAGGTTCTCCAGACGCGCATTCGGCGCAGCGGCGCACCGAGGCTGGCAATCGCTATGATGATTGGATTGGTGTGCGGCGCGATAGAGTTTGGCTTGCCTGCAGAATTGCAGTTGCAGGTCGCGCGTGACAAGGTGCGCCCGATTAAGGCAAGCGGTGACATTGTTGTTGTTGCGCAAGACCGCAAAAGCGAGGCAGTGTTAGGTCGACAGCCATGGCCTCGGCGGCATGATGCGGTGTTGCTTGATAAGCTTCGCGAAATGGGCGCGCGCAGGATCGTTTTTCAAAACGCATTTTCCGTCCCGACAAATGATATCGACGATCACAAATTTGCGGCCGCGCTTGAAAGGGCGAGAGGCAAGGTATGGCTTTCGGCTCAATTTGAACAAGACCACCTGACCCGCCATCGGGATCCGGTTTTGCCGTTAGATTTGTTCCAAACTAGGAGTGAACAGGCGCATACAACGATTTGGCTCAATGCTTTCGGCCATGTGAATAATGTTCGTTTTTCGGAAACTATTGGTGATAGAAACTATCCATCCTCGGCAGCGATACTGGCATCCGGTACCCTTGGAAGAGGTGACTTAAGACTGGATACCGCGATTCAATATGCTGCGATACCAACGATCCCGGTCGTCGATATTCTTGGTTCAAAGATCAGTCCGGCAGCAATCGCGGGAAAATCAGTGATCGTCGCGAACACTGCAACGTCGGGTTGGGAGCATAGTCGTATTTTGGGCCAAGGCTTAGCACCCAATGTTTACGCAATCGCAATCGCGGCAGAAACGATCAAAAACGGTGCTGCGCGCGAGCTTGGCTGGCTGCCAGCACTATTGGCGGCTTTGTGCGTTGGATTAGCCTGCGTGCTGCATAATTCACCGAGAAAACGAACGGGCATAGTTGTTGGCGGAATTGCTGCATTGCTGTTTTTGATGCTGGTTGCTGACCGTTTGGGTCTGCATTTCGAGATGGTGCCGGCATTGCTTGTGCTTTCTATATTTGGCATCCGCGACTCGATGAAAGCGCAAATTATCATGGCGCAAACGTCCAACGCAGTCTCGGGGCTACCGAGTGTGCAAGCGTTGACATTTTCTAATGGCTATAAAAAATGTGCTGTTGGTGCGCTCAAGGTTGAGCGCTATGCGGCAAATACCCTGCTTCTTAGCGATGAGCAGCAGCGAGAGTTCATCCGTTCAATCGCGTCACGAATCAACATTGTGTGCCCTTTGAGCATCGTGCACCAGGGTGATGACGGTCTGTTTGTCTGGTTGATAAATCCCGCTGACGAGCTGAATCTGGCTGCGATCAGCGCGCAATTGCAGGCCTTGTTCAGGCTGCCTGTAGGTGTGATTGGACAGCTGGTTGATGTCGGTATTGCCACAGGTTTTGGTTCGGACATGTCAGAACCATTTGCCGCGCGACTCGCGGTTGCAATAGACCGCGCACGGGTGTCTATCTTCGTCACGCTCCGCTCTGTGCAATAAGCGGCACATTTCCGCCGCTGACAGCGTGGTATTTTGACCTGATTGTAAACGTAGTTGGTGCATTCTAGCTTTCTCTTGGCTTCCGGATAGGCCCGAAGCCAAAAGAAGGAGCATCCTTATGTGCAATGACAAGAATATAGCGCCCGTCCGTGGATTCTGGGATTGGTTGAACGGCGGCAGCGGTGACGGTATCCCCAAGTGGAATCAATCAGGCGGTTGAGCGAAGCTATTATAACGGGCTGAATCCCTGTCAGCCCCCCGGGTGCGGCAATGCTAGACGCGTCTCCACGACATCGGTTGATCGACCGTAAGATTGTGGCCGTCGTTTCTGGTATAGCTGGCCATTGCCATATCGCCGCTGCGTATCAGCGCGGCGGCGATATTTCGTGTTTCATCGATTAGGCGTTCCATTTCAATGAAGTCACGTCCAGCCATGGCTGCAGCCTGTGCACTGGCTGCGTCAACCAAGCGCTGTGCTACGGCAAAGCGCGGATCAAGCCGGTTGGTTACGCTGCTGTTGCGTAGAAACTGGGCGGCAAGCCTGTCCTGATGGGGCGAGTGGCCCGCAGCGAATTGCACGCTTTGCAAATCCAAACTGGCACCTTCGATCTGATCACTCGGATGGATATTGATCGCCATGATCATGGCGGCGGTGATTTCATGCACGCGTTCAAGGGCGGATTGGTCTGCACTAAAGACGCCTTCGATCTTTTTGACCCCGACAGCGGCC
>JBBTEI010000036.1:0-5235 GCA_038042405.1 Pseudomonadota bacterium | reverse complement strand
GGCAAGGAATATGGCACCGGATCGTCACGCGATTGGGCGGCAAAGGGCACCAACCTGCTCGGCGTCCGCGCGGTGATCGTCGAAAGTTTCGAACGCATCCACCGCAGCAACCTCGTCGGCATGGGCGTGCTGCCATTGCAGTTCGTTGACGGGCAGACGCGACTGTCATTGGGCCTCACCGGAGACGACAGCTTCACCATCACCGGCGTCGCCGAATTGAAACCCCGCCAGAGCGTGACAGTAAACGTCACCCGCAAGGATGGGACGCAGTTCTCATTTGAAACCCTCTGCCGCATCGATACAGCGAATGAGGTCGAATATTTCATGAACGGTGGGATTTTGCACTATGTGCTGAGGAAATTGGCGGCTTAGGGGGATGTGAGTTTAGGGGTAATTGCATCTGTCACCGTAACTCCGATCTTGCCCTTGTAAAAACACTTAGTGTTCATTATCGATTTTTCATAAAATAAATAAGGTTGCTATTATGAAAAAGGTCGCTCTGATTACGCTGTTCGTGAGCAATGTTGCTTTCTATCCCGCTTATGCTGGTGATAACGAGCCAACCAAGGGCGTTGCCGTGATCGGGGTCAAGGGCGAATTTTCGCCTGAGTTTACGTGGCGTTCGTTTGATCCACTGACCGGCAAATTATTGCCTTTCTCAGTCACGAAAAATGTCACAAAAGGCGCACAGAAAGCGTTGTCAAATCTGTTTGGTGGTTTGGGGCGTCTCGGTCGCAGCGATAAGCGTTATAACCGTAACCGGGATGGCGTCAGTTATAGAATGGCTGAGTTGCGGCCTGGCACCTATGTGCTTGAAACTGTTACGGTTAATCGGCGCTGGTCAGTGCTCGACGGGCAGGTTCCGATTGTTCGCGTGGTTTCTGGTCAAGCCACCTACGTTGGCGACTACACCATCGAGGTTGGCAAGAAAAAAGGGGCAAAGGCCCTCGCCGCAGGCCGTTCCGTCACTGATGCAAGTGCCTTTTTAGCCACATTTCCGAACGTCAAAGCTTCTTTGGTCGATGAAGGCAGTGAGACAGCAACGCTAGATTGCAAAGGTAAACTCGTAGCTTTCGCAGATCAACTGGTATGTGATTCCGAGCAATCGCTAGTAAGCAATATTGCATTCCGTGTGAGCAGTAACAACTGAAATTGTCTTGCTATACACTTAATTAACGCGACACATGAAGGTACCCTAAATTCATAATTACCTTCTATTGGCGTAGATCGATACCACCAATAAAATTGAATATTTCATGAACGACAGAATGTCGCATTACATGCCGAGAAATTTGATGGTCTGAGTGTCTGGACGTAGTTGATAACATATCAAGCTGATATGTATGATATAAGCCATATCCTAATATATGTTGATTTAACGAATTTCGTAACTGACGCCCTCATTTTTTTGGTTGCTGTGCGTTGAAAAGTAATTTCGTTTGACATCGAAATTACATATCCCTAGCAAGTTTTTAAATATATTTCATGAGGAATGTAATGCGTAAATCGACGTACCAAATTGGGGCTGCAGTTCTTTTTTCGATTCTGACCTTCGCCAGCGCTGAGTGTCAAGCACAAGATGCTCAACCGCCTTTGCAAGTACCATCAATTGCTTCTGATGCCTCCGCAGTATCGGCGGTTGATCTGCCTGCTCAAACTGGACAGGCAGGCTCTTGTGCGATGCGCGTCTATACCGCCCAATTTGTTGCTGGCGTGACGACTAAAAGTGGCTTTGCAAAATTTGCACTCGGCACGCTGCTCCCTGCTGTTGCTGGTTCTGCGGCGGGATCGGCGGCAGGGCCTGGAGGATTTCAAGCAAGCCGTGATTTGGCAGCGCAAAGCTCAATCGCGGCAAACCGGGCCACGGCGAACAAGGCCAGCGATGTTCCTCAAGCGATTGCCAGCGAATTCACACAAGCTGGTCAAGCAGATGCCATTCGCGCCCTCATGAGCCGTCAGGCCGGTTCGCTTGCTTCCGCGCCGGCTGTTATTGACGAGGGGCAAGTGCCGACAAACGGCCTTGATGCAGCACCCTTTGGTTTGACTGAGATACGGTGTGTGCGGGTTTTGACGATCAACTCGATCACATTCGAGCATTCTAAAGATTTTAAGGCGCGCAACGCGATCGTTATCCTCTCAAATCTCACAGAATATAGCGGAGGAAAAAAGAAGCCGTCCATAAGGGTCTACGGCGAATCCCGTACACCGATCACGCCCTTCGCTGTCGATCAAGAAATCGGCTCGCCTGAGCTAAAAGCAGAGCTGAATAAAGCGTTTTATGGCGCAATTACTGAATTAGTGGAAAAATTTGAAAAGAAAGGAAAGTAAGTTTCGTATTACGGGAATTACGATCCAACGTGTGACATGCCGTTTTTAGGATTACGGGTTACGGCGACAGTACACTAGTTTAACTCTATTATGTGCACTGCCATCGTAATTTTAATTTCGTAATTTCGCACTCAATGACGTAGCACGCGCAAAAGGCATTGTGAACAACCCCGCGTTCATGCTCGATTGCGATATCGCCGGGATGATCCGCACTCTGAAGGCGCTTGTGCTGCAATTTACGGCAAAGGCGCGTGAAGGGCGGCGGCGTTCGCGGGCACATTTAATTGCCATTGTTTCGCCGGAATTGCCGGATCGATACCGCGAATGAAGTCGAGTATTTCATGAACGGCGGGGTTTTGTATTATGTGCTGAGGAGGCTGGCAGCTTGAGGGGGCGGCTAAGGCGATTTGGCTTTGCTTAGATGCTATCCCATCTTCCACACTGTGCCCTAACCCGCTAAGCTGCGTTCATGCAAAATACTGATATCATCATTCTTGGTGGCGGCCTCATCGGGCAGACGCTGGCGATCGCGCTTGACCGTTATGGGCTTCGTTCTGCCGTAATTGATCCGATGCCCGCGCAGGATACGCTTGCTGTGGGGTTTGATGGCCGCGCCAGTGCGATTGCGAGTGCAAGTTTTCGGATGCTCGATGCGATTGGTGTTGGCGCCGGACTTAAGCCTCATGGCTGCGCGATCCACCGGATCGAAGTGCGCGATGGCCTGCAAAAAGGCGCGCTTGATTTTACGACCGCGCCCGATGATGAGCCGCTGGGCATCATGCTCGAAAACCGCGTGCTCCGTGAGGCGTTACGTACACGCATTTTGGCCGCGAAAAATGTCACGCTCCATATTCCGGCGAAGGCAAGCATAGTTGAGCGCGACGGGGCAGGGGCGCAAGTGGTGCTTGATAATGGCACTGTCATCCGTGCGCCGTTGATTGTCGCTGCCGAAGGGCGCAATTCGCCGATGCGCACGCTTGCAGGCATCCGCGTCGCGGGATGGAAATATGATCATACCGCAATCATTTCGGCATTTGATCACAGCATCAATCACAATAATGTTGCGCATGAGATTTTTTATCCAGCGGGGCCATTCGCGCTGTTACCGCTGCAACCTGGTACGCGGTCAGCACTTGTTTGGACGGTGAGCGCGAAGGATGCGCTGGGCGTGCTGGCGCTCTCCGAACGTGCGTTTCTGGCCGAGGTGGCCAAGCGTTCGGGTGGTTTGCTTGGCGATTTGACGATGGCCGCGCCACGATCAAGCTATCCGCTTGGGTTCCATCATGCCGCACATATGACGGCTGAGCGGCTCGCGCTGGCGGGTGATGCTGCGCACGGGATGCACCCGATTGCAGGGCAGGGGCTTAACGTGGGGTTCCGTGATGTGGCCGCGCTCGTCGAGGTGCTTGTGGACGGTGCGCGGCTTGGCCTTGATCTGGGCGATCCACAATTGCTGACGCGTTATGAGCGGTGGCGCGGGCTTGATACGATGCTGGTTTCGGTGGCGACTGATGGGCTAAACCGGCTGTTCTCGGTTCCGGGGCGGCCAGCGTCAGCGATCCGCCGTTTCGGCCTTGGTGCTGTCCAGAAAATTGTGCCGCTCAAATCGCTGTTCATGGCTGAAGCACGAGGGATGAGTGGGGATTTGCCCAAACTACTTCAAGGTGTGGCGGTCTGAGGCGTCAAAACCCGCGCGTCCTCGATCAGCATCACCGGAATGCCTTGCCGGATCGGATAAGCCAATCCTGCGGCCTCTGAGATCAGTTCCTGTGCGGCCTCATCGTAGATCAACGGGGCGCGTGTGATCGGGCAGACCATCACTGCAAGCAGTTCCGGCGCGATCACTGGAGGGTGACACGGTCTTCGCCGTCATATCGCCCAAAAAACTGCATGAGTTGCACGATCAGGTCAGCACGATCAGAAAGCGTGCCGGCTTCAAGCAGTGCTTGCTTGGCGGCCGAATCAAATGGGGCAATCTGGGCAATACCATTGATCAGTGCCTCATCATCTAGCCGGGTCACCGACTCCCAATCGACGGCATAGCCCTGCGAACTGGCAAAGCGCCGGGCCTCACGTTCAACGCTCGCGCGGTCAGCGATGCCGAGGCCAAGGTCAGCGCTATCGTCGATCAGTATCCCTTCAATCTGACGAAACGCAGTTGTAACATCAAGTTCGCGCACCATTCGGAACCGCGAAATACCTTCAAGCACAAGGTTATAGCGGCCATCATCAAGCGCCTCGACCTGAGCGATATGGCCGATGCAACCGGTTTCAAACAGCGCCGGCTTATCGGGTGTGTCATCTCGCCCGAGTGCGCGTGGTTGAATCATCGCGATCCGCCGGTCGCGCGCCATTGCGTCAGAAACAAGCGCCCGGTAGCGGGGTTCAAAAATATGCAGTGGCAACTGCATTCTTGGAAACAGTAGAGCCCCCGTAAGCGGGAACACCGACATGCGGATTGCGGTTTCAACGCTCATGTAAAAAGCACTGCGGAAAGGCGGCGACGCTGTGCGCTAACCCAAGGATCTTCAAGCCCAACGACCTCAAATAACTTGAGCAGTTGCGCACGCGCAGCCCCATCGTTCCAGTCACGCTCGACCGCAATAATGGCAAGCAGAGCGTCAGCCGCACCGTCACGATCCCCCGCCGCCATAAGGCCGCCGGCAAGTTCGAACCGAAGCGCATGGTCATCGGGGTTGGCGGCAACTTTGGCTTGCAGCCCGGCAAGGTCGCCAACCGGCTTTGCATCACGCGCAAGTGTCAGCGCGGAAACTGCACGAGTGATAGTGGGCTGCTTAAGTATTTCAGGCGAAAGGCCAGCGATAAGCTCATCGGCTGCCTGCAAATCGCCAACATCCACCAGCGCACGAATCAGGCCCGAAAGAGCAGCTGGATGTTCGGGTGCCA
>JBBTEI010000035.1:0-51450 GCA_038042405.1 Pseudomonadota bacterium | reverse complement strand
TCGAGATCAACCATCACCGAAATGCGCAAAGGCTGCGGCAAATGCGTTTCTTCGGAATAAATGCCGGTGAGGACAGGCACTTCAAGATCAAGCACTTGCAGTTGGAGAAGGTCATTGCTCATAGGCGGCGCAATTAGGCGTATGGGTGCATTTCATCAAGGTGGATTATCGTTTTTCATTCACGCCCGCAGCGTCTAAAGCCCGCGCCCGTGACTGAAATTCTTCCATTAAATCAAATTCCCGCAGCCGAGGTGGAGCAATTGCTTGACGCCGCCTTTGGTGCAGACCGCCACGGGCGCACCGCGTATAAGCTGCGTGCGGGGACTACCGCAATCCCGGCGCTCAGCTTTGCAGCACTTGATAGGGGCGTGTTGATCGGCACATTGCAAAGCTGGCCAGTGATGCTTGAAACGCCCTCCGGGCAGCGCGCGCCGCTTACGCTTGTCGGCCCGGTCGCGGTATCGCCAGCGTATCAACGCGGCGGGATTGGCCGGATGCTGATGGCGCACATGCTGGCCGTTGCCGACGCGGGCGAGGCTGACGCGCTGATAATGATTGGCGATCCCGAATATTATGGCCGCTTTTTTGGCTTTACCGCCGATGCAACGAACGGCTGGCAGCTTTCCGGCCCTGTCGAGCGCCACCGGCTTCTGGCGCGGATTAGACGCCTAGGCGGCGTGCCAAAGGCAGGCTTAATTGGGCCTCGCCTTGACCCGACGGCGTAATGACAATCGCGCGCACCTCATCTAAAGCTACCCTATGCCCATGCGCGATCTTCCTCCTGATCTGGCCAGACTCTCACTTGTTGAGATTGAAGTAGCACTTGCCGAGAAGCGGCTGCCGCCGGTTGATCAGTGGCACCCGGCGCATAGCGGCCCAAGCGATATGATGATCGCGCGCGATGGCAGTTGGTTTCACCAAGGCGGGCGGATCAACCGTCCTGCGATGGTTAAGCTCTTCTCCTCAATCCTGCGACGTGAGGGCGATGGTAGCTATGTGCTGGTTACGCCCGGTGAAAAGCTTGACATCACCGTTGAAGATGCGCCGTTCATCGCGGTTGAGGTTAAGAGCGAGGGTGAAGGCAAAGCGCGTAACCTCGCCTTTCGCCTCAACACCGATGATCTGGTGATCGCGAGCTCTGCCAACCCGATCCGTATTGTCACCCGCAATGATGGCCCGCACCCTTATGTGATGGTACGCGGTGGCATGGAAGCGTTGATCGCACGGCCCGTCTATTATGAACTGGCAGAACTTGCAGTGGATGACGGCGCGGTGCCGCCGGGTCTGTGGAGCGGTGGCGCATTTTTCGCGTTGGAGGCGGCATGACCCTCGCCAACCAGCTGCGCACCGCGATTGCGGCTCAACATAACGTAGAGATGATCGCGCATGATGGGCATGTGAACGATCTTGATAGCGATGGCGCGACCCCTGCCGCCGTTCTGATCGCTATTACTGACCGCGCCGATCCTGGCGTGATCCTGACGCAGCGACCCGAAACGATGCGCCGCCATCCCGGCCAAGCCGCATTCCCAGGTGGGCGGGTTGACCCAGGCGATGCTGACGTCATCGCGGCGGCACTGCGTGAGGCCGAAGAGGAGATTGGCCTGCCACGCGGCATTCCCGAAATCATCGGCACGGTTGATCTGTACCGCACGATAACAAGCTACACGATCACCCCTGTCCTCGCGGTGATCCCACCCGATCTGCCATTGGTTGCCAATCCGCATGAGGTATCGCATATTTTTGAGGTGCCGCTCGCCTTCCTGCTTGACCCCGCCAACCATATACCAAAGGCGCTCGACTGGAATGGCCGTGAGCGGCACTTCATCGAGATGCACTGGGGGGAGCAACGCATCTGGGGTGCAACGGCAGCGATGATTGTTAACCTGTCACGGCGGCTGGCATGGAAGGTGTAACCCTGCCTGATGCACCGTGGCGCCATAGCACGGGGCTTGGCCTGTTGTACCGAACGCTGGGTAGCGACGCGGGGCTAGTACGGCTAGTTGGCGGCGTAGTACGCGACGGGCTGGCAGGCCAAGCGGTCACCGATATTGATTTAGCGACATCGCTTTCTCCCGCCGAGGTGGTCAGGCGGCTTGAAGCGGCGAAATTCAAGGCAATCCCCACTGGCCTGGCACACGGAACGGTAACGGCTGTCATTTCATCGGGGGCGGTAGAAATTACCACGCTGCGCCGCGATGTAGCCACTGACGGACGGCACGCGACGGTTACCTTTACTGATGATTGGCAAGAGGATGCCGCGCGGCGCGATTTCACGATCAACGCCCTCTCGGCTGATCCATTTAGCGGCGCGGTATTTGATTATTTCGGCGGAGTTGATGATCTTATCGCAGGCCGTGTCGCGTTTATCGGTGATCCCTTGCAGCGGATTGCCGAGGATCATTTGCGGATCATGCGCTTTTTCCGCTTTCACGCGCGCTATGGCCGGGGAGCACCCGACGCCGCCGCGATTGCCGCTTGTTCGCTGCGCGCCAATGATCTGATGGCGCTCTCACGCGAACGCATTGCCGATGAATTGCTCAAGATTCTTGCACTGCCTGATCCGGGCGGAGTGATCGCACTCATGGTTGATCAGGGGATTTTTAAGCCTGTCCTGCCCGAAATTGCTGATGCAGCCCCACTTGCCCGGTTGATCGCGCGCGAGTGCGAAGCGGGGATTGCTGGTGATCCCATGCGGCGTTTATCCGCACTACTTGCGCCTGTTGTTGGGGTTGCTGAAGATATTGCCGCGCGATTGAAGCTTTCAAATGCCAAGCGAAAGCGGCTTGCGGTTGCATCGGCCCGCCTGCCATCGGATGCTGCTGATCCACAAGAGCTCGCCTATTGGGTCGGGCATGAAAGCGCGGCCGACCGACTGCTGCTCGGCGACGGTGATGCGCGCGCACTCTCGGGCTGGGCTGTGCCAACCCTCCCGATCAGCGGCGGCGCAATTGTGTCGCGCGGGATCAAGGCCGGCCCCGATGTCGCGCGCATCCTCAAAGCGATTGAGCGCCAGTGGGTGGAGGAAGGCTTCCCCGATCAAACCCGCGTTGCAGCGATTGCCGATAGCCTCGTCGTTCAGTCCCTTTCCCCCACCACACGCGGCGCGGAATAATCACCCACGAAACGGTTTCCGACCAGCCCGCGCGCTAGCGCCGAGGCCCGGCCACCGCGTGCCTGGCTTGCCTCAACCTTCACATTCGCCAAATCAATGCCCAGCTGCCCTGCTGCTTTGAGCGCTACGTTCAGCTTGGCAACGTCACCGTTCTTGAGCTTGGCAAAGACAGCCTCGACTTCGGCCAGTTCCTTTTCAAGCGCATCAACGCGCGCGATTTGATAATCGCCCGGGGCGGACTCGACTGAATTGATCGCGCCGTAAATGACGTCCATATTTTCGCGGAGCCGCTCTTCGCCAGTAATCGCCCCGCCCTCTTTGGTTGCTACGACCTGCTGTTTGAGCGCGGCAGCCTGCTTCGAGACGCTCGCGGCAAGTGTTTTGGTCGTGCCATACTTGGCAACAAGCGCATCCGATTGTTCAACCGTCGCATTGAGTCCAGCGACCAAGGCCGACATCCGCCCGAAGAGCGCGCTCACCCGCTGCGCTGCATCAAACTGTTTTTTGCGATCGGCAACGGTGAAGGTCGCGCGGCGATCAAGCCCGATATCAAGCGGCATCGTCACGGTTTCGCCCGCCTTCGTCAGCCGCACGGTATAGCGTCCGGGCAGGACGCGCGGCCCTTGGGTCGCATAAAACGCAAGTTGTGCAGCGGGCGGTGCCACCGGCGGCTTGACCCGCATTGACCATTCAACGCGATTAAGCCCGCGCCGTTTGGAGGCAGGCAGCGTGTCAACAACATTACCCGCGCTGTCGAGGATTTCGAGCTTCATCCGGCCGACAACATGGCGTTCCTTTTGATAATAGCTGATCACAGCGCCTCCGGGCGGGTTTTCACCAGCGAATTTTCCGTCGCCGTTTGACCAGCCGCCATTGCCTTGCAGCCGCTGTTGCGTTGCGCGGGCCGGAAGAAGTTTGACGGTCGCTGCGAGTGTATCTGCATCAAGCGCGCGCAGCGGAGAAATATCATCAACGATCCATATCCCGCGCCCATGCGTGCCAAGCACAAGATCATTATCGCGCGCCTGCACAACAATATCACGCACCGCGACTGACGGGAAATCCTTGGGCTTAAACTCGGCCCAGTTTGCGCCGCCATCGACCGAGATGAACATGCCAAATTCGGTGCCTGCAAACAGCAGATTGGGATTGACCGAATCTTCCTTGATCACATGCGCATAGCCGCGCACGCCCGCAGTGCTAGCCGTAATAAGCGGAGTCCAGCTTTTGCCGCCATCGCGCGTCCGGTAAACATAGGGCGTCATATCGCCGTAGGTGTGGCGATCAACCGCGACATAGGCAGTGTTTGCATCATGTCGGCTTGCCTCAACCCAACTGATCCAATTGCCCTTGTCCGGCAGTTTAAGATTTGCTGTCAGGTTGCTCCAGGCCTTGCCGCCATCGCGCGTCATTTGGACATTGCCATCATCGGTGCCGACCCAGATCATCCCCGCTGCCTTGGGGCTTTCGGAGATGGAATAGAGCGTCGTGTGCATTTCTGCAGCCGAGTTATCGACGGTGATCCCGCCCGATTGCTCCTGCTTTTGCCGCATCGGATCATTGGTCGTCAGATCGGGTGAAATCCGGTCCCAAGTCGTCCCCTGATCGCGTGAGCGGAACAGGAATTGCGCACCGATATAGATCGTGCCCTTTTCACCCGGTGACATATGGAGCGGCGCATTCCAGTTGAATCGCAGTTTTTCTTTATAGCCGCCCTTGGGCTGAATATCGCGCTGTTGCAGCGTCTTGCGGTTAATCCGTGAAAGGCTGCCACCCTGATATTCGGCATAGGCATAGTCGGGGTCAGCGGGATCAGAAAATGTCCAGAAGCCATCGCCACCGTAAAGATTTTCCCAGCGGTCATTGCTGATCCCCCCGGGATAGGCGCTATCGCCTGCCCAGCTACTATTATCCTGTAGGCCGCCGTAAACCTGATACGGGTCTTTATCGTCGGTACTGACATGGTAGAATTGGCTGATCGGCAGGTTTTCCGATTTGATCCAGCGGTTGCCGCCATCATAGGATGTCCACATGCCGCCATCATCACCGCCGATCATATGCTGAGTGTTGTTGGGGTTGATCCAGAGCGCGTGCCAGTCGGCATGTGATCCGCCGCCGGTGGTGCTGAAACTCTTGCCACCATCTTGAGAAACGATGGGCTGCAAGTTCATTTTGAACACACGGTCAGCGTCCTTGGGATCGACCACCATCTTCGCAAAGTAAAAGGGTCGCCACACCATATTCTGGCTGCGGTCGCGCTCTTCAAAGCTTTTGCCGCCGTCATCCGAAACATAGAGCGCCGAACGGACATTTTCGATAAAGGCATAGACGCGCTTGGGGTTTGACGGCGCAAAGACGATCTCGCTGCGTCCCCACGGCCCCTTGGGCAGACCTTTGGTGTTGGCATCGCTCATCGCTCGCCAGCTTTTGCCGCCGTCGAGCGATTCCATTACGGCGCTCGCCGAAGCTTTGTCTGGCCCTTCACCGCCCGAGCGGAATGTCCAACCCTGGCGCCGAAAATCCCATAGCCCAGCAATCAGCCGGTTCGAATTTGACGGATCAACCGCAAGCGTTGAGCAGCCCGTTGAAAGATTGCTACCTTTGAGGATTTGCGTCCAATTTTTACCGCCGTCACTTGTCTTATACAGTCCGCGATCCGCTGAATCTGACCACAGCGCGCCCGGCGCACAGACATAGACGATTTCGGAATTTTTGGGGTCAACAACGATGTTCACAATCCGCTCGACATTGGGCAGGCCCATCCGTGTCCAGCTATCGCCGCCGTCGGTTGACTTATACACGCCGTTGCCAACCGAAACCGAGTTGCGCGTCCAGCTTTCGCCGGTGCCAACCCAGACAGTTTGCGGGTTGTTCGGATCAAGCGTAACTGCGCCGATGGATTGAACGGGTTGCTTATCAAAGACGGGCTTGAACGTTGTGCCGCCGTCATTTGATTTCCAGACGCCGCCAGAGGCCGCACCCACAAAGATCGTTACCTTGCCATCTGCTTCCTGACGGACGGCGAGTGAAGCGATACGGCCAGACATGGTGGCCGAACCAATGTTACGAATACCGATCCCCGAGACTGCGGCAGAATCAGCCGTTGCGTTCTGCGCGGTGGCGATGCTGCTGAGCGAACCAGCGGCGGCAAGCGCGATGAACATGCGGGTTTTGAACATGATCGGGATCCTCACTTGCTGGCGGTTGGTTTGGCGGCGGGGCTGGCCGGTTGCGCGAAATATCCAGGCTTTACCTCGGCATTGGCACTGGCCATTTCAATCGAAACCTGCTGGCGCTCGCTTGATCCTTTTTGCCCGCTTGCGACAGACATCGGGAAATAAACGCCGCCGACCTTTTCATAGTCGCCAAGCTCATATTCAAACACCTGCTCGGCACCGCGCACCTTGCGCGTTTCGGTCACCCCGACCTCAAGATAGGTGCCTGGATCAAGCAGATAGACGAAACTATCGCCGTCCTTTTCCGACACGCGAAGCTTATACACCAGCGTGCCGTCAAAATCCTCGCGTCCAAGATATTCAACGGTGCTGCCGTTCGTGGCCGCCGAAAGCAATGGCCCATCGACAAGCCCTGCGTCGGCAAGCGAACGCGCATCATCGGCTGACATGGTTTCGGCATCACGACGCCCACCAAACGGGTTGATGGCCCAGCCCGTTTTGCCATCATAAGCCTGAATCAGCGTGAGACCCTGAAGCGTTGAATCGTAACGAACGGCACCTGCACCGCCTTGGCCAGAGCGGGCGCGCGTTTCGACATAATCAAGCTCGAAATCCCCCGGAAAACGGACGGTACCCTTGAATTGGATCGTCCGCAGTGCCCGTAGCGCTTCGGCCCCGCCGCGCGCCTCAAGATTTTTGGCGACCAGCTCTTGCGCGCTCGGTTCGGCGGCCCATGTCGGGGCTATCGGCATAGCAAGGGCCACAAACGCAAATATAGTTTTCTGAATTCGGCGCATGGCCCAACCTCCACCTCTATCATTCTGGGGCGCAAGGCTATGCCTGCGCGCCCTGCGCGGCAAGGCGCTTTGTCGTTGATTTTGGTCGGTTGGCAGATTCGCACGCGCGCACTTTTCTCGGCCGCACATTGGATACAGCTCGTTACAGCCCTGCCCGAAACTAGTATCCCGGTTTCTCGTCCCCACTACTCGGCAATATCGGCTTTCCTGAACAACGCCCGGTCAGCTTCGCCAAAGCCGAAGCGCCAGATCATCCAGCCATAGGCAAGCAGGATTGCGGGGATGCCCAGAGCAAGTTCCGCCCATTCGGGCAGATTGATGATGATTTGGCCGATGAGGATGGCGACAGCGCCCGCAATCGGCAATGCCCAGCGCCATACCGAAACGCGCGCACCAAGCACATGTGTCGCCAGCCGCGATTTTATGAGCGACGATATGCCGAGCGAGAGTGCGAGTGCAATCGCTGGCCCCGCCGCTTGAAAAAGTTCAGGATAGCCCAAGCGCCGGATACCGATGATCAGCGCAAAGGTCAGGATGATTTGCAGTGTGATTGTCCCAAGCGACACAATTAAATTGCGCATCCGCGCAACATAGACAAGCGCAGCCTCGCTCACCACCGCAATCGCTGCGGCCACTTCAGCGAGGAGCAGGAACGCAAGCGCGCCGTTGCCGCCGACGAAATCACGCCCCGGCCCGATTAGCCCCATCAGCGCCTCTCCCGGAATCCCGAGCGCAAGCGCAACCCCGGTTTGCGCGGCAATAATCCAGAAACCGACCTGGCTGATTTGCCCGGCAATCGCCGCGCGGTCGCCCTCTTCAAGCTTACGCGTAATGACCGGGCCAAGCACAGGGTCAAAACTGGTTTTAAGCTTTTGCGGCAGCGAGGCGACCTGCTGCGCCACCCAGTAAATCCCGACGGTTGCAGGCGAAACAAACAACCCAAGGATCACGACATCGATCCGGCGCGATCCCCATTCGATTGCATCGGCAAGCGCAAGCGGGGCGTTTCGCCTCGCCAACGCATAAAGTTCGGTGCCGCGCGGCGTCCACCCTTTGGGCAAGCCGTAGCTTTTGAGGAATGGAATGACAGATGCGATCAACGCCATCACGATCGATGCCGAATAGGCCACGAGCAAGCCGTCACGCGGCAGAGACCAGGCAAGGCCAAAAGCAACAATGCTGATCGTCCATGGCTCGACAATCGCCCGCGCACGCACCGTTGCGCCAATATCAAAGCGATAGGCCAGCGCGGCCAGCATCACATCTGATAAGGCAAGCGCCGGGATCGCGAGCGGCAACAGATTATCAAGCCCGTTGATCTGGCTGTTGGGGAACATCACCTGCGGAAAAATCATCAGCAGCACCGTCGGGATCAGCGTGGCCAGAATAACAACGAGGATACCGTCCCACGCGCCATTTTCCTTGCCCGCACCCGCCAGATGGAGCGCAAGCCCGCGCTTGAGGCCCAGCGTCGCGATCTGCGCGGCAAATTCAACGACAACAATTGCATAGGCCAGCCGCCCCAATGCCTCTGCACCGTACCATTGGCCGCCAACAATCAGGAACGGAATGCGCGCGATCAAGCGAATGAAAAAACCGCCAACATTGGCGCGCCCCCCTTTGGCAAGGGCTGCGATGTCCTGATTGGGTTCTGGAGAGGCCACTAAATCAACTCGCCATCCCCGCGTAGGCGGGAATCCATCTAAAGATTTTCACCATCTTCCTTACCGGAAGATGGTTTTCCGCCTGCGCGGGAATGGCGGAAGGGTTCATCACCGTATCCCGACCACCACAGGCGCGTTGGGCAGGCTGCCGCGAATATCGGGCGAATACATCGCCTCAACCCGCGTTGGTGGCAGAGTGAAGCGGCCTGAGCCATTGAGGCGCAGGGCATATTCGGTAACAAACTGCCCGCGCGGTACCCATTCAAAATAGCCGCGCCACGCATCATTGCCGCGCTCGACATAGCTTGGTGATACGCCCTCACCGTCTGATGCCGCAGCGCCGAGGACGCCCGATTGGCCACCAAGATTGCCGATGATCGTTGCGCCGGGCGGCACGGGATCACTCACCACGACCCAATTGCGTTCAGCATTGGCGTCAACGGTGATCCGCACCTTGATGACATCACCGCGTGTGAAGCGGCCCTTGTTTTTCTGCGAGACGATGATGACGGTCTTGCTTATCTTGTAGCCCGCGAACAGTGGCTGTTTAAGCGGGACAGCGGCGGAGACCGAGATCATCGCCCATGGGCCAGCGCCGCCGTTATGCACAAATAGCAGCGGCATCTTCGCGGGTGTAAGTGGTAGACGCAGTGGAGCCGTGCCGCTCGCCATCGGCCACCCTTGGCTGCGGCTGACCCCGTTTAAGCTCACGCTCGTCGTGCCGGTGACGGCGCTTGCGGGATAGAGGC
Source organism: Pseudomonadota bacterium (assembly GCA_038042405.1). Lineage (GTDB taxonomy): Bacteria > Pseudomonadota > Alphaproteobacteria > Sphingomonadales > Sphingomonadaceae > Aquisediminimonas. The sequence goes on along the minus strand of JBBTEI010000035.1, from coordinate 41,949 downwards.
TGGCGAAGCGGCGCGCGGCGATGGTGCCCCATGCGTTGGCGGGGGTTGTATCCCAATGCCCGCGCCGTTGCCGCAGTGAAACGCCGACCATCATCTTGGGAGCCTCGTCGCTCCAGCCGGGGCGGCCAAGCGCTGTCAGCAAAGCCTTGATTCCGGTTTCATCAGTCGATGTCATCATCCACCATGCGGCATTATCCTTGTCGGCAAGGTCTAGCCGTGACCCTTCGTAGATGATCCGCTGGCGCAATGTCCGTTCGGCGGTTTCGCGAAGCGTGGTGTTCGCGCCCTTGGTGCGGTCAATCGCGGTGATCCAGTCGACAAGCGCCGAGGTTGGCATATCGGCAGGCGCAGTGGACACAGTGGACAGTATCGCAGGCGTTGCCTCACCAACGCGCGCCAACGCGGCAAGCGCTGCAATCCGCGTTAAAGCATCATTTTCGGCCCATGGGTTCTCGCGTTTGAGGCGGCCATCGACGACGGCCTTCATCGCCTCGATCATCCGCGCTTTGGGGGCTTGCGGGATGATGAAGCCCGCCTCCGCCGTCATCGAAAGGACGTAAGCCGTCAGAGCTTCGGAGCCCGAAAGCCCCGCCATCGGGAAGTAACGGAGCAGGCCGTCACTATCCATATAGGCCGGAATATCGCCACCAAGCACTGTCCATGCGCCCGCATCGCCAAGCACAACCGCGCGGCTCAAACGCTGTTCAAAACAGCTATAGGGATAGCTCCCCATATAGCTGCGCACCCCGGCAAGCGGCGGGGCGAGGCTATCGGACAGCTTCACATCAACAAAGCCTGTTCCACTCAGCGTCCCCGCAGGCGCTGCGAGTGGAAGCGACGTGCCCGCACCAACGCGCGCGAGCGTTGCCGCCCAGATTTCGACAGGAACGGCCGGGATAACGGCTTGGCTGACCGCAATTTGGTCAACCGCTTTGCCGTCGGCGGATTTGGCTTCAACGCGCCAATCAAGCTTTGCTGCATTCTCGGGTGCGGTCAGGTTCCATGTCACGGGCACTGCACCGCCTGCAGGAATCGTAACCGTCAGCGGCGGGCCTTTGGCGATGCTCGGGGTGACGCCAACGGTGGCCGTAACCGTCATCGCCTTGTCAGACGCATTGCGCAGCGTAAAGCTCGCCCCGTAGAAATCGCCCGAACGGACAAGCGGTGGCAGCCCAGAGAATATCTGCAAATCTTGGGCGGTTCGCACACTTGCTTCACCTGTGCCGAACAAGTCAACGCCGCTGCTCGCAATCGCAACCATGCGGAATGCCGAAAGCGATTCAGAGAGCGCGACCGGAATCCGTGCGCGGCCCGCTGCATCGAGCGCAACGCGCCCACGCCAGAGAAGGACGGGGCGAAAATCATCGCGGGTCACCCCTGACAGGTCTCCACCACCTCCACCACCGCTCGTCACCGCTTTTTTACCGTAAGTGCGTTTGCCGACGACCTGCATTTGCGCGGTTGAGGTCAGCACCGAAATTGGCCGCTCACCCATCATCGCGTCGATCAGCTTCCAGCTTTCATTAGGCTGCAATTGGAGCAGCGCCTCATCGACCGCTGCAAAGGCGATTTCGGCCGATTTTGCAGGTTTGCCGCCGGGTTCGGTCACGGCAACGTCAATGCTCGCGGTTTCGCGGACGGCGTATTTTTGCTTGTCGGCCTTGACGGTGACGCCCAATTGATGCGCCTCCCAACCGACCTTCACCTTGGCGATGCCGAGGCGGTAACTTGGCTTGGCGAGATCAACCAGCGCGGTTGGCGCGGCACCTTCGCGACTTAAGAACGGCAACCCCCAATTGCGCGCGATATTGGCGAGCCACAGCTTGAAGCCACCAATCCGCCCGCGCACCGCGAGCACGCTGACGTAAACATCAGGCGCATAAGCGCCGGGCATTGGCACTTCGATCACAGGATCTTTGCCCGATAGCTCAGTGACAAAGCTCGAGAGCACGCCCTCACGCTCGACTGTGACAAGCGCGGTTGCGGCGCGGAAGGGCATCCGCACCTGAAACTTCGCCGTCTCACCCGCCTTGTAGCTTTTGGCCTCGGGGATGATGTCCATCCGGTCGCCGTTGTCGCCGCCGAACCACCATTCATCTTCGCCTGCGAGCCAGACTGAACGCACCGACCGGGCGATATTGCCATTGCTGTCAGTCGTGGTTGCCACCACGATGACCTCGCCCGAAATGTCAGGCGAGAGCGCGCACGATGCCAGCCCTTGCTTGTCAGTTGTCGTGCTGCAATCGGCGTCGAGCTTGGTCGTCCGCGCCTGATTGTCATAAGCGTAAAATCCGCCGATCAAGCGCCGCCGCGCGGTCAATATCTCGCGACTATAGACTGCAACTTTGATCGGACGTCCGCCAACCGCTTTGCCTTCGGGCGTGATCACCGCGAGCTTCAAGCGCAGATCATCATCGCGCATCAGCCAGCCGTCGGTCTTCACGCCGAGCATGACGCCCGATGAGAGCAGCCTTATCCGCTGCGATGCCGTCAGCGTTTCGCCGTTCGCGTCCTCATAATCCATCTCGACGGTCATCGCGGTAGCGGCGTCAACCTCTTGCGCGATATCAATGCTCGTCCGCGCGGTACCATCGCCGCCAAGTGTGACGGGTAATGTTTGCGAGAGCGGCAGGGGCAGCGCGTCTTCCTCGCCTTCACCGTTTAGCGGCACGATGCCTTCAACCACGGCGCGACCGCCAAATGTCCAATCCTCCCAGCCTTCAGGGCTGCTGATATCACTGGCAAAAGCGGTGCGGATGCTGACGGGCAATCCCGGCGCGCCGCCGCCCGACAGGAAGCCAATGAACAGATCAAGCGGCACGCTCTTTGGCCGGACAAGCGCAGTCTTCGGCCCCGAAACGCTCGCGCGCATTGTCGGCAGACGGAATTCATCGACGCGGAAATTCTGTTCGCTGTAGTAAGTTTTGTCGCCGACGATGACTGACAGGCCGTAATCGCCCTGCGGCGCGCCTTGCGGGGCCGTCCACGTCGTTTCGCCGATCCCGTCCTTGCCGATCGACAGCGGCAGATCAAATTCAGTGCCCGATCCACTGTGCGACAGGCGCAGTATGCCCTTGAGTTCGCCCGCGAGCGCAAAACCGGTGCCGACCGGACGGCGCAGAATATGCTTCATATTGATCGTGTCGCCCGCCTTGATCAGCGTGCGGTCAAAGACGGTGTGGATGATATCGTCTTGCGCGGAATAGCCATAGTTCAGATCAAAATCATAGGGGCGGATGCCTTCGCTCCATGCGGTAAGCGTGAAGCTGAAATCGCCAGGTTTGCGCGCCGAGATCATCAGCGGGTGGGTCGTGTCAGTGGTGCAATCGCCGTAAGTTTCGGGCGCGGGCAATCCGCCCTTGATCAGGAAGCGCCCCTGCGCATCACTCGTTCCGCGCGCGAGCAACGTGCCGGTGCAGCTATCGGTAACGCGCACGTTCGCGCCGCTCACGCTCTTGCCGCTATCAAGTGCTGTAACCCACGCGAGCGAGGCTTCGCGGCCCCATTTGAAATGCACCGCCATGTTGGTGACGAGCGCGCCCGCGGCAACATAGCGCGGGACATCACGGCCAAGCAGCGCGCGGCCAAGCTTGGGGCTGGCCAGCTCAACCACATAAAAACCGGGGTTTTTAAGCGGGATGCCGACGACTTCAAAATCCTTGCCTTTGCCGGGTAGGGCGAGCGCGACATCTTCACCCTTGCCGTCGAGCAAAGCCTTGGTGCCGGTGTAATTGACCTCGACCTCTTCTTTCCCGCGCTTTTCAGTGCGGACATCGCGGTCATCAGCGGTACCCAAATCGCGCAGCCACTGCGCAACTTGCCCATCCGAGGCATCAACGCGGAGCATTTCGCCGCTGACCTTGTCAACGCGGCGCGCAAGGGCTGGCTCAACCGCGCGGACGGTGACGGGCAGGACGCCGCCCTCTTTGGCTTCGACAATCCCGAAGTTCGCCGCGAATTTGACCAGCGGGGGCGCTTCATCAACACGCACCTCAAGCGGGAACCGCTCGGCATTGGCGAGGGCGCGGCCGCTTTCATCCTTGATGGCGGCGGGTAGTATCAGCGTCGCCTTGCTTGCAGGCGGAAGCGGTGCGGAGAACTCGATATCGTTCACCATCGCCTTGCCCTTTTCGGACGGCTTTGGCGAAACCAAAGTGCCATCGGCGAATTTCAACCGAACCGCATTTGCCGAGTCCGCCGATATTGGCGCGGTGAAGCGGACATAGGCTGGCTCGACGGGATTGCATCCGGCCTGCGGGTTCGTGCGGCTGCATTCAAAGCGCGCGGTGAAGGGCTTGCGCACGGTGAAATCAAAGCGTTGATCGCGGCCCGATTGGCGACCGGCTCCATCAGCAATGCCGCTTGCCCAGACCAGCGCCATATCCTTGCCGGGAGGAAGCGGACGGCGGCATTTGACCGCGATCACTTGCTTGTACGCCGCCGCTGGCGCGCCCTTGGCCTGCGGCAGGCCAGCGCTTTCAAGGAAGTTGCGCAATTGCCAATTATCATCGCCCAGATCAGCAATCAGCTTTGGCGCGACCGCTTCCTCAAGCACATCAAGCGCGATCTTTTCGCCAATGCCGTCAACCGCGCAGTAGCCAGCGCTGGCGACCGATTGGCGCGCAGGCGGCGTGTTGGTGGCAACGAGGAAAACCTGATCCTCCTCAATGTCGCCGTCATAACTGCCGGGAAGGACAGCGCGGGCGGACGGCCCGCCAGTATCAATGGTAAACGCGCGCTGGCCCGTAACGCCGACGCCGCGCGCGCTTTTGAGGTCATCACGCAGCTTGACCGCGCACGTCAGCCCGCCGGGCAGCGCGCTGGCAAATTCGTGCACAAACGTCTGCGGATCAACCCAGCGGCCAGTGCCGCCAACGGGACAGGTAACCCCAACCGGCGGGGCAGCGCGCGGATCGCCCAGCGGCACCATATTTTCGGAAAAACGCAGCGTGAAACGGTCAATCACGCCCGCATTGCCGCCAGCCGTACCCGGAACCGCGAGGGTGACCTGGGGAGCGGCATCGCTGAGCGCAATGATCGGTGTAGCGATGAGGCCAAAGCCGGTGAGCAAGGCAAACAGCTTCAATCTCATCATTCGCTCCTCTTCTTCACTCACGCTTGCACGGGAATGACGGTTTAGAATGAATTATACCATCAAATTTTAGCTGTATTCGCCGCAATCGAAAATGCAGGTGTGGCATTATCATTCATGCCAAGCGCGTTTGATAATTTATCCGGATAGGGTACCAGGTCCTCAAGCGTGTGGCGGTCAAGATGCGCTAGGAGCGCAGCGATGCCGCCCGCCAATATGCCCTTCAGCCCACATGCGCGGATAGCAGCGCACCGATTGGTGGCAAGATCGAAGCATTCAACGAAATGATCAAAATCCTCGATTGCCCTCACCACAGCACCAATGTTAATCTCCCGAGGCGGCAGCGCCAATTGCAGGCCCCCGCCACGGCCTCTGGTGGTTTTTACAAATCCCCCGGCGACGAGACGCTGAATCACCTTCATCAGGTGGTTTTGCGAAATATGGTAATGATGCGCCACGTCGCTTGTCGTTCGCGGGCCCTCACTGACCGACAGCAGCATAAGCGTCCGCAGCGCATAGTCAGTTTGAACAGTCAGTCTCATCTAATTCGGATAATATATATTGATTTTGCGCGCAAGCGGGCATATTTGGCATAATATATACCAGTTTATATGGAGCATGTTTTGACGGGATTTGCAGAAGAGGCCCGCATCCGCAAAGCCGAAGAAGCGCACGAAATGGGCATTGATGATGCGCTCATTTCTGCACTCGTTGACCAGTTTTATGCCAGGATTCGTTCTCACCCCTCACTAGGCCCGATTTTTGCCCGGCGCGTTCGTGAGTGGCCTGTACATCTTGGGCGTATGAAAGCATTTTGGGGGTCAATCGCGATCGAGTCAGGACGTTATCATGGCAATCCAATGCTCAAACATGTTGCCATAGGCGAAATCCGTGAGGAACATTTCAGCGATTGGTTAGCGCTGTGGGCTTCGACCGTGAAGGACGTTATCCGCGATGACAGGGCGGCCGAATTTTTTAACAGCCGTGCCAAACGGATAGCCCAGAGTTTGACGATGGGGATAGCCCTTCATGGTGAGCGTCAAAGGCAAACTACATCACTTTAGTAGTAACACGAATATCTTATTTCGAATGAGTGCCAAAAATCACAGTATGTATAAATTACAGACTCAGATTTTTCATCAAAAATCAATTATATAGAAATATATCAGCCGATATTGAATCGGTTTCTGAAAAATTATATCATCAACAATGCCATTTGTTTTTAGAAAAAATTTACCAAACTGATTCGTTTACGAATGCCACAAGTGACATATGTCACAGTGTTTTATCTCAGTACTAGCGCAATTCATATCTGTCGTATTTATGTCATCTGATGATAATAACAACTTTTTTCCAGATATTAAAATTATTGTTCGTTATGATGATAAAAAACATTCAAAATGAATTAAAATTAAACCTGTCTCACAAATATGCATTTTATATATGGACAGAGAATATGGCGCGCGTTAGCTCTTCGCAACTGCCATGTGAACCACTGACGTATGGCAGTAAAAAATAATAAACTCGCATTATCAATATGGTCGCCATATAAGCAGGAGAGCAATAATGAAAGTAGATATATCTGATTTAATAGAAGAGTCACTATCACATAGAGCTGTAAATCATCCATATCTTGAAGCATTAAATAATGGAGATTTACCTTGTATAAATTTTGCTCTTAAAGATTTTGCATATCAATATTATGGCTACTCGCTACATTTTCCTCGGTATCTCACATCAGTGATATCCAAGCTTGATAACCATAATCATAGAAGAAGCTTATTAGAAAATCTTACGGAAGAATCCGGAATATATGAAGAAGATGAATTGCGTGAACTCGAAAGCATTGGCATCGATCCAGAGTGGGTAAAAAACATACCGCACCCTGTTTTGTTCAAGCGATTTTATACCGCAATTGGCGCAGGGGATGACGATAATATAGAACGCAGCGAGTCCGTGCAATTGGTAAGCTGGCGCGAAATGTTTCTTTCAACCCTAACTTATGGCACGGCGGCTGAATCTGTTGGCGCGATCGGCCTCGGTACGGAAAATATCGTGAGCACCATTTATCGCCCGTTCGTAAAGGCGCTAAGCTACTTGAATCTAAACCCAAGGGATACCGTGTTTTTTCCGCTCCACACGGCGGTGGATGATCATCATCAGGAAACACTGGCGGAAATTTCACGCCATTATGCTGCGCTGCCAAATGGCAAATCGGATCTCCGAAAAGGGATGATAAAAGCGCTGTCGTTGCGCTCGGCATTCTGGGACTGGATGTATGAACGCGCGCTCGACTTCAAACCTGGCAGCGTGAGCGGGAAACCCGAATTAGTGTTCGCATAAAATTATAGCAGGTGATTTATGACTGAAATACTCAACATTCTGATTGATAGGGTTGCTGATCGCACACCTAAAAATTACGATTTTGAAAATGACAAATTCATTTACAAATCCGATGAGGATGGATCATCACTTTATCGTAATAAGAATGAAAAATTAAATATTGATTTTTCTGTAGATAAATTGAATTTTTCAGACATTCAGACCATGGATCCACGAATTGTTACGATATCTCCATCCAGTAACAATGAATTACACAAGCATGCCCATGAATCCATATTTTATATAATCAAGGGCACAGGGAAAGTTGTGATTGGTAAAGATACCATATCTGTATCCACCGGGGACATTGCATTTGTGCCTCGGTGGATATTTCATCAATCCAAAAACACATCAAATACTGAAGATCTAGTTATTTTAGCAATAACAGATTTCGGACTGACTAGCGCAGTATTAGGTGACTATGACAAAAGAACACGACTCGCTGAAAAAGGAGATGATGCAGTATTTTCACTTTAGCGATAAAAATTTCGAATATGAAATTATATTTAGTTGTGCTGTAGTTATATTATATTATAAAAGGGAGAAATGCAATGATCAGCAAAACTGACACGCTGAAATTAAAAAATTACTACATATCTGGCTTTACAGCAATGTTGTGCCTCGCTTCCACTCCTGCTTATGCTGATGAATCATTATTTGCTTATGCTATTGGCTCTGATACTCAACAGAAGGGACGTGGAGAAGCTTCAATCCGTCTTACAGATCGTTTTGATAAGGACTCTGGCCGGTACAATGGCCTAGATGTTCTATTTGGAACAGAATATGGGGTATCAAATCGCCTATCTGTAGGGGTTGATCTGGAAATTTTCAAATTAAACTACAAAAATGCTTTTGCTCAAATCCAAACTTCACCAGGAGTTTTTCAGGATTTTTACGAACCACAATTTAATAAAACAAAAGTCGGTCGATATGGTTTCAATGTCAAATATCAAATATCTAGCCCATACACGAGCAAAATTGGTGTAGCGATTAATACCGAGATATATTATCGACCAAATTTTGGACGTGTCGATGGCTCCAAACAAAAGCAGCTATCCTTTGAGCCCAGTCTAATTTTGCAGAAAAACTTTCGTAATGATACTATTGTGACGTTATTAAATATCAAAGCTGAAATCGAAACTGTAAAAAATAGACAATATAAAATTGCTACAATCGATGCGAATGAAATAAAATTTGAACCGACTGCTGGGGTTTCATATCGATTTGCACGTAATCTTTATATAGGCGCCGAAGGCTTTTATCGGGCTGATAATGCAAACGGCAAATTTAATCATGATAGTTTATTTCTTGGGCCAACAATTCATTATGGCGGAAAGAATTTTTATCTAACCGCAACATTTTTGAGGCAGCTAACCGGATCTCCAACCTATTCATTTTCGACCAGAGATTTTTTTGTCGGGCGTGGTGTTAATCTGGAAGAAGAGACGCGAAATGAGGCGCGCCTAAAGATTGGATTTAATCTCTGAGGAAATTATTATGATTAATAGAAGGAATTTCATAATTGGTGTTCCGGTTGCTTTAGCTGCTATTTCGACAGTATCGCCTGCTAATGCAACTGTTTATTTCACGGAAGCGACTATACGAAAATCTATGTTTCCAACGGCATCGCAGTTTATTGATCGTTCTCTGACTCTTACACCTGTCCAGGTAAAATCAATAAAAAAGGCTGCGTCGGCATTTGTATTGAAAAATAAGGTGCTGGTGTGGGATGTAATGGGTGCCACGGGTAAAATCGGAACGCTTTTCATCGACCAAGTCTATGGGAAACATGAATTTATTACTTACGCACTGGCGCTAGGCCCTGACGGCGAGGTCACGCGTATCGAAGTGATGGACTATCGTGAAACTTATGGGGAGCAAGTGCGTAATCAAAATTGGCGAGCCCAATTCTCTGGAAAGCGCTATGGTCAGCCGATATTTCTGAACAAGCAGATAAAAAATATATCCGGTGCAACATTGAGTTGCATTCACCTGACTGAGGGTGTTCGTCGTCTTCTTGCAACCAAAGCGCTGGTTCTGACGGCCTGATCATGGCATTGGTGCGTCGTGCCCAGCCATGGCTGGGAACCCTTGTTGAGATATCGCTTGATGCGGCTGATGAACAAGCCTTTCAATCTGCGTTCGGGTTGATAGGCGAAATTCACAGCCGCATGTCATATCACAGCAATGACAGCGATTTGGCGTTATTGCGCAGCGCGGCTCCCGGAACGACCGTTACCGTATCGCCCCATACTGTTGAGGTTCTACGATTGGCGAAATGGCTCTTTGATGAAACTGCGGGTTTGTTCGATATCGGTATTGGACGAAGGCTTGTCGCCGCCGGCTATCTGCCAAAGATGGATGGCAGGCCTTTGTTTCAATTTACCGGCAATGCAGGAGACATTGAGATTGTCGATGACGCGCATGTCGTCTGCCATCGACCGATCCTGATTGATTTGGGCGGCATCGCGAAGGGCTATGCTGTCGATGTGGCATTGAGCGGATTGGCTGATCGTGGCTGCACATATGCGCTTATCAATGCCGGGGGTGATCTTCGCCATATGGGGCCGTGGCCCGAAACGATTGGGCTACGTGGCCCCGATGGTGTGGTTTCACACGAGATTGAGATTGCCAATGTCGCGGTTGCCACTTCGTCTAATTTTCTGTTCCGCCGCAAAAGCCGGGGCCGCGTTGTATCCCCACATATCGGTCGTGATCTCGACCCGCTACTTATCGACACTGCGGTGACGGTTGTTGCCCCTGAATGCACACTTGCAGATGCCATGACAAAAATTGCGATGGCAGACCGTGGGCTTGCCGAGCACATGCTGTCCAAAGTTGGCGGATCATTTTTTTCCATCCCAATGAAAGAGGATGCAGCATAATGGTACATACAAAATCGGGCCGGCTCGCACGGTGGCAGACTTGGCTAATTATGGGCAGTAGTGCCATTTTGTGGCTGACGGGCGCGGCTTGGGTCTTGCTTCATTATTTTGGTGAAATTGCAGGAGAATTTGGCCCTGAAACCAATCCTGCGCAGCCCTGGCTTTTACGAATCCATGGATTGGTTCTGATTCCAGCCATATTGGTTGGTGGAAGTCTATTAACTGTCCATATCCCTAAAGGCTGGAAAGACAAAAGCCAAAAAATCGGCGGCATAGTCTTAACTGTATTTTTTGCTTCTCTTATTATTTCGGGGTATATGCTCTATTATATAGGGAGTGATGATCTCCGTAATTTGAGTAGCATGTTCCACTGGATAGTAGGAATATTAGCACCCGCGAGCTTTATATGGCACTATACTCATCGTTATTCAAATCGGAAACCTAAAAACAAGGCGGTTAGGTAATTTACAAACCCATAAATGACTCGGTTCCAAATATGATGATTTGGTAGCCCGGCTAATCTGGGTCGCGTGGACAAATTGACGCATCCACTTGCTAGCTGTCCACACGACCATTTTTCATCCCTTAAAACCGCTGGCCTCCTTTCGGCCCAATTAGCATTTTTGGTCGACTCGGTCTGGTCAGAAACCATCCCCTTTTTGAAGCTGCACCTTGGCTCCCTCACCCGAAGCGATTGTCCCTCGGGAAACCGACCGGCGGCATCCGTCCTGCTGCGCCGCGTGCGACGCGCCAAGGGGTTAGGTCGGTTTCGTTGCGGGTGCGTCCACTATCTCCACCCATCGCCCAGCTTAGGCCGTCTTCGAAGCGGAAGGTGACGACGTTGGCGAGGCCGCCATCGCGGTATTTCTGGATGGTCACGCCCTGCCCACGCCCCATTTCGGGCATTTCCTCAAGCGGGAAGACGACGAGCTTGCGGTTATCGCCCACCGCCGCGACATAATCATGGACGGCAGCAATGGTACGCACAACCGACAGCCGTGCGCCGCTACGGACATTGACCACCTGACGGCCTTTGCGCGTTTCGGCGATGACATCGGCGACAGGCGCGACAAAACCCTTCCCGTCCGATGCCGCGAGCAGCAGCCGTCCGCCGGCTTGGGCGGGAAGCAGCGTAAGGATCGCGACATTTTCAGGCATATCGATCATCAGCCGAACCGGCTCACCAAAGCCGCGCCCGCCGGGCAGCTTATCCGCAGCCAGCGTGAAAAAGCGGCCATCCTCGGCAACCAGCAACAGCTTATCGGTCGTTTGCGCATGGAAGGCGAATGCTGCGCCGTCACCGTCCTTGAACTTGAGCGCGTCCGCCGCGTCAAGCGCAACATGCCCCTTCATCGCACGGATCCAGCCACGCTGTGACATGATGACCGTGATCGGCTCGCGCTCGATCATCGCCTCAAGCGGGATATCCTTGGGCGGGGCGGCCTGCGCAATCGTCGTGCGCCGTTTGCCAAGCAAGGTTTCGGGGCCATAGGCGACGCGGAGCGCTACTAGGTCTTTCTTGAGCCGCGTCCGCTGCCGCGCGGGGCTATCAATCAGCAGGACAAGCCCTTCGCGTTCGGCGGCGAGCTTGTCACGTTCGCTCTTGATTTCAAATTCATCAAGCCGGCGAAGCTGACGCAGCCGCATGTTAAGGATCGCCTCGGCCTGTCGGTCATTCAAGCCAAATTCGGCGATCATCACGGGTTTTGGCTCATCCTCGGTGCGGATGATTTCAATGACGCGATCAAGGTTGAGATAGGCGATCAGATAACCGTCGAGCAGCTCGATCCGGTCATCAATCTTGCCGAGCCGGTGTTGCGCGCGGCGGACAAGCACCTCAATTTGATGCGCGAGCCATGCAGTCAGCACCGCTTTTAGGCTCATCACGCGCGGGGTGCGATCCGCTCCGAGTACATTGAGGTTGAGCGAGATGCGCGTTTCAAGCTCGCTGAATTTGAACAGGCTTTCCATCAGCACATCGGGATCAACCGAGCGCGAACGCGGCTCAATGATGATGCGGATCGCTTCGTCAGATTCGTCGCGCACGTCGGCAAGGATCGGGAGCTTCTTGTCGGCAATCAACTGAGCAATTTGCTCGATCAGTTTGCCCTTTTGCACCTGATAGGGGATTTCGGTGACAACCGCGACCCAGGTTCCGCGCCCCTGATCTTCAATGCTCCAGCGTGAACGCACGCGGAACGCCCCGCGCCCAGTGGCATAGGCTTCGGCGATGCTCGCGGGCGGATCAACGATGAGCCCGCCGGTTGGCAAATCGGGCCCTTGGACAAATGCGAGCAGTGCCGCATCGTCAGCCTCGGGTTGGTCAATCAGGAGAGTCGCCGCGTCGATAATCTCCGCCACATTGTGCGGCGGAATGTTGGTCGCCATGCCAACCGCAATTCCGCTTGAGCCATTGGCGAGCAGATTGGGGAAGAGGCCGGGAAAGATTTCAGGCTCTTCCTCTTCGCCGTTATAGGTCGGCTTATAATCGACGGTGCCATCGTCAAGCCCCGCCATCAGCGCGATGGCAGAGGTCGTCAACCGCGCCTCGGTATAGCGGTAGGCAGCGGCATTATCACCGTCGACATTGCCGAAATTACCCTGTCCATCAACAAGGGGGTAACGTAGCGAGAAATCTTGGGCCAACCGCACCATCGCATCATAAACCGATTGATCACCGTGCGGATGATATTTGCCGATGGTGTCACCAACCACGCGTGCACATTTTTTATACGCACTCGCCGGATCAAGCTTGAGCAGACGCATCGCCCAGAGCAGGCGGCGGTGAACAGGCTTTAGCCCATCACGCAGATCAGGCAGCGAGCGCGCAGTGATCGTCGACATCGCATAAATCAGGTATCGATCCGAAAGCGCAGTATCGAACGGCGAATCAACAATCGCATCGAACGGGTCTTCGGGTGGCGCAGGCGGATCAAGCAAATCACTCATCCGTGCGCGTTAGCAGGCTCGAGTCTATCGTTCCAGTACATGATTGACGCGCGCGATTTGCCCCACCTCACAGTTGCGAATTACGAGAAATAGCTAGACTGGCAAGCCCCGTCACAATAGAGCAGCGGCACAATCCCCATAGGCATATCGTTATGCCGACTATAACCGAAGTATCAGAGTGTATCACCATGGTGTCGATTGAGACATTTTTCGTTTGCTTGATCTGCGCGGTATTGACGGGCCTGTTGTGCCTGTTGGCCATGCGCATCTGCACCGGCCTTGGCTTGATCGATATCCCCGATGCGCGCAAACGCCACCGGCAGCCGACTCCGCTTGCTGGCGGCCTCGCCTTGGCGCTGATTGCATTGCCAATGTCGACCGTGCTTGCCATTTTTGGGACGCCGCCATCAATGCGGGCCTCGCTGCTCCTCTTTGTGGGGGCGACCATGGCGATGGTTTTGCTCGGGCTTGAGGACGACCGGAGCTCACTCTCGGCGCGTAATCGGCTTGTCTTATCAATTGTGATCTTTGTTTCGGTTGCCATGTTTGATCCTCTGTTCAACATCCGCCAATTGCGTTTCACTGTTCCGATGCTTGAAATTGGTATGGGCATTGCCCCCGTCGGGTTTGCCTTCACGACGCTTTGCTGCGTCGGGCTGGTCAATGCGGTCAATATGGCGGATGGCAAGAACGGCTTGGTGATCGGTCTTTGCATTGGCTGGCTGGCCATGCTCGCCATGCGCGCGCCGCCGTTTTTACTGCCTCAAGTGCTCCTGTTGGTCGCAAGCCTGCTCAGTCTCCTGTTTTTCAACTTGAGGGGACGAATTTTTCTTGGTGACGGCGGCGTGTACGGTTTCGCATGTGCCATTGGTCTCCTGACAATTGCAACGTATAACAGCCCTGGTTCAATCGGGCGCCACGCGCTTGCCGGAGAGGAAATCATGCTATTGTTCGGCCTGCCAATACTTGACTCGTTCAGATTGACATATTCACGGCTCCGTCGCGGACAATCGCCAATGGCAGCAGACCGGGATCATTTTCACCACCATCTCCAGGCTAAGCTGGGCTGGCCAAAAGGCCTGATTGCCTATTTGTTGCTTGCACTGATTCCAAGCCTTCTCGGCTTCACCGGGATAATCCAACCGTCAATCAGTCTGGCCTTAATGACCTTGCTTTATGTATCGATCATCTATGTCACACGCGACCAGCCGTCGCTCAAAAGTGCGTCAGACTGTTAGATGCAATATTCCGTATATAGATTGCGTCTACGCCTAGGCATCTGCCAAGGCGCATCCTCATGAATCGCAACGCATCAGTGAGCCGTCATACTGCGCCAGTGAGCATGATGAATCCTGCCCAAGGAGACCGCCTGTCTCCCCGGCAGATACTCACGCCGTCCGGCATAGAAATTGGCATCACTGCGGTTGCGACCATTTTTGCAGCCTTCGGCCATATTTACGGTGGTGAGCTTGTCATGTTCACCAATTATATTGTTCCGACCATATTAATTTCAGGCCTACTGTTTGGCGGTTTGCAATTAGTATTGCGCGACATCTCAAGCATATGGTCACCTCTATTCTGGAACAGGGTCGTTCTCGTAGCCTATTTTGGCGTTGGTTCAATAGTTCCACTTTTTGTAAACAACGAAACTCAAAATTTGCTTGAAGCATTTTATCAATTTTTTCCCGAAGATGTTGGTAAATATAATTTAGTTGTTTGCATTTTCATTTTTTTCTATTTTGGATTTACATCAATTATTCTAAGAATAATCGAAATTACTAAAGTTTCTGACAGAAGTTTTGAAAAATCCCGGATATCAGAATTATATATTGGTTTAATTCTTTTGATCATTGGTATGATTATATATTACTTTATAATCATACCTAACGCTTTTTCTATTTATAAAGTTGAAGTTTCCAATTTTGTTATTGAAATTGGACAGGGAATATACATAGGTATATTTTTTCTATCGCTATGGTCATTAAAAAATAAATCCAATCTTATATATTTTATATACTTTATTGTTTTCGTCCAATTTTCCTTGGGGATTTTGGAATTAAATAAATCGACGAGTATGTTCCCGTTAATTATGCTTGCACTAGGGCACATATATTATCGCCCTGACGTGAGGCGCATTACCCTCTGGTTTATGGCGCTCATCTCGGTTTTTATGATCATCGCACCGCCCGTATCGCATGGCCGCGCTTATGGTGATTTCATTGCGACCAATGATGGGCCGATTTCGTTTGATGTCCGCGCCAATGCGCTGCTGTCCTATTTTGATCCGGAGGCTGAACTCGAACAGTCTGAGCTTCAAGTCGGTTGGGTCAGATTAAGCTATGTTAATGCTGCAACTTTTGCGATCAGCCAATATGATAGCGGCAATCCGGGCGATTCACTGCGCAACGTATTTATCGTCTGGATTCCACGATTTATTTATCCTGATAAACCGGCAATCACGGATATTGCCAAAGACTTCAACCTCGCGGCCACTGGCACTGATACGTCACAATCAACGCCGGGTATAATCGGCGAATCTTACTGGGTTATGGGCTGGTTCGGGGTTTTTCTTTTTTCGGCGATCATGGCAGCCATATCAACCTTATGGTCGGTTTATACAATTTCGGTTCTCCGAAGCGGCGCGTGGCATTTGTTTTTTGTTGTGCTGCTCGGAATGCGCGCGGGATCACGCATGGATGGCATGTTTGTGTCAGACGTAATGGGGCCGCTGGGCTATGCGTTATTGGGGCATTTCGTTTTGCAATTTCTAAACAGGCTGCTTGCCGAACGGCGCAATCCGGCGGGCAAACCTCTTGCAGCTTAGTGCTACGGAACGTCACCAATGTGCGGGATAGCCGGATACGCCGCATTTGCGGATAATTTCGATCCGCTTACGGAAAAGACACTCATTGCGATCCGCGATCATATGGCGGCACGCGGGCCCGATGGCCACGGGCTTTGGTTGAGTGAAGATCGCAGAGCGGGTCTTGCCCACCGAAGGCTCTCGATCATCGATCTAAGTGATGCTGCCGCACAACCGATGCATGATGCGCAGGGCCGCTATGTTATTACCTATAACGGTGAAATTTATAATTTTGCGGCGCTTAAAGCAAAGCTCGAAGCACACGGACGGGTATTCCGGTCTGAGTCCGACACCGAAACACTGCTTCAACTTTATGACGTTTACGGGGTCGATATGCTGCCGATGTTGCGCGGCATGTTTGCCTTTGCCATTTGGGATCGACGCGAACAATCCTTGGTTCTGGCCCGTGATCCTTACGGGATTAAGCCGCTCTATTGGGCACAGCATCGCGGGTGCATCCGCTTTGCGTCGCAAGTCAGGGCGCTGATGGCCGATCCGGCGCTTTCGCGCGAACTCTCCCCGGCAGGGCGCGTCGGTTTTGAGATGATGGGCTCGGTGCCGGAACCATTCACGATTTTCAAAGCGGTCAAAGCCTGTCCTTCGGGAAGCTATATCAAAGTTGATGCCAGCGGGATTGGCGCGCCTGTAACCTATGCACGGCTGACCGATGTGATCGCGGCCCCGCCAAAACCGACATTGGCGACAATGGCAGAGATGCTGCGCGATAGCGTCGCCCAGCATTTGGTCGCCGATGTTGAGGTTGGCGCGTTTCTTTCAGGCGGGGTTGATTCAGGCGCGATCATTGGTTTGATGCGGGATTGCGGGCAAAACCGGATCAAGGGCTGCACGCTCGGCTTTGAGGAATATATTGGCACCCCCGCCGACGAAGTACCCCGCGCCTCGAGAATCGCCGCGCATTACGGGGTCGAGCATCATATCCGCATGATCTCCGCGCATGAATTTGCCGAAGATATGCCAAAAATTTTCGCGGCAATGGATCAACCCAGTGTCGACGGGATAAACAGTTGGTTCGTCAGCAAAGCCTGTCGCGAAATGGGATTGAAGGTCGCGCTATCGGGGCTTGGTGGCGATGAACTGCTTTGCGGATATTCAACCTTCAAAACGGTGCCTGATACACATAAATATGCAGGGCCAATTGCACGGATACCAAAGCTTGGCGTCGCCGCGCGCCACCTGTTGCAAAGCCTTCTGCCAGCACTGCTATCACGCAATCCCAAGCTTGCCGGGCTGCTCGAATATGCCGGAAGCTGGGCAGGCGCTTATCTGCTGCGCCGCGCGATATTATTGCCTTTTGAGCTTGATCAGGCGTTGGCCCCCGATATCGCGCGTGAAGGGCTTGCCGAATTGCAAATGACCGGCCTGATCGGTGCCAGCCTCATGCCCGATCCCGGCAGCGATATGGGTCGTGTCTGTGTGCTCGAATCGAGCCATTATATGCGCAACCAATTGCTCCGCGATTCAGATTGGGCGGGCATGGCGCATTCGCTTGAAGTCCGCGTGCCACTGGTCGATTTCACATTGCTCGGCCACATGGCACCCCACTTGCCAAGCCTCAAAAATGGCCAAGGCAAGCTGATATTGGCGAACGCGCCCTCAAAACCGCTGCCCGCCGATATCGTTTCCACGCCAAAAACCGGATTCCAGATTCCAGCGGCACTCTGGCTATCGGGTGGGGCGCAAAATCTGCCGCTCCGCACCGGCTCACGCCGCTCAACACGCCCCATTTTTGAGCAATATTCAGCCTCACTCGCAGCGCCCGCATGAAGATATTGGCGCTCACCCATTATTACCCACCCGAGGTCAACGCCCCCGCGTCGCGGATGTCCGAACATGCCAAAGCATGGCAAGCGGCGGGGCACGAGGTGACGATTGTGACCTGTGCACCCAATCATCCGGCAGGAACGCTCTATCCGGGCTATCGCAACCGTTTTTACCAAGAGGAACTGGTGGACGGGATACGCGTGATCCGGCTGTGGACATGGCTCGCGGCGAATGAGGGCTTTCTGCCAAGGATCGCCAATTATCTCTCTTACTTCATGTCGGTCTTCGTCTGGATGTGGCGATTGCCCAAAGCAGATATTGTCCTATCGACGTCGCCCCAGTTTTTCTGCGGATTGGCAGGCGCATTGTTCCAGCGGCGGGCGCGGCCCTGGGTGCTTGAAATTCGTGACCTTTGGCCCGAAAGCATCGTCGCGGTTGGCGCGATGAAACGCAGCCGCATTGTCCGTCTGCTTGAAGCGATTGAAGGCTGGGCGTATCGCAAGGCCGATCTCGTCGTTCCGGTAACTGACGGTTTCGTCCACCACATCCGCAAAGACCGCCAGGAAAAGCCGATTGCGGTCATCAAAAACGGCGTTGATCTTCAACAATTTGCCACCGCCGACCGTCAGGCCGTTGCCGCTTTTCGGGAAAAACATGGTTTGGGCGAACGGTTCATTGCTGCCTATGTCGGCACACACGGCATGGCGCACGGCCTCGATATCATCCTTGACGCGGCCGAACGACTCCGCAACCGGCCAGACATTGTTTTTCTCACTGTTGGCGACGGTGCCGAACGCAAGCGCCTTGAAGCAGACTGTGCACAGCGGGGCCTCTCCAATGTCATGATCCTTGGCCAGCAACCTAAAGCGATGATGCCCGTCGTCTGGGGCGCGTCCGACGCGGCACTCGTTCTCCTGCGCAAATCGGATACGTTCAAAACGGTAATCCCGTCGAAGATATTCGAGGCGATGGCGCTCCGCTGCCCGATCATATTGGGTGTTGAAGGTGAAGCACTTGAACTTGTCGCCTCCGCTAACGCCGGCCTGCCAATCACCCCCGGAGATTCAAGAGAGCTTGCCGACGCCGTTATCAGGCTGACCGATGATCAGGGTCTATGTGAACGCATCGGCAGCGATGCGCGCGCCTTCGTAGAACAGAATTTTGAACGGCGCGTGCTGGCGATGCGCTACCTTGATCTCATGGCACAGACGGTCGGACAGAAGCGCTAATCATGGCGACGCTTGGGCAAAAGTGGCAATTTGCGCGACACATCCCGGTTAGTAAATTGCTTTCGCGCGGCGCGATCATGCTCCGCCGTCGGCGCGAAACCCGCTTTCCGCCAAAACTGCAATGCGCCGTCACATGCGCAGCAATCCCACCGCTGCCCCTTTTTCCGCCGCGTGAGGCGCGCGTCATGCGCGCTGGCGATGGCTGGCAGTTTGGCTTTCTTGGCCATGACGAGCGCATGGCAGGCGTGATAGATTGGCACCGCGATGGCCAAAACGCCGCAACGCAGCTTTGGCAAATGAACCTCCATTATATGGAGTATCTCGAAGTCCTTGATAGCACAGACTGTTTGGCGCTGATGCGAAGCTGGATTGCGGACAATCCCCCGTTCACCCGCCAAAGCTGGCACGATGCGTGGAACAGCTACACCGTTTCGCTGCGCAGCCTTGTCTGGATGCAGCGCATCGCACAAAGCCCCGCACTTGCGCAGCCCGATATCATCCAGAGTCTTGCACAGCAGATACAGTTTCTTGAAACGCACCTTGAGCTAGACCTAGGCGGCAATCACCTCATCAAGAATATTAAGGCGTTGATCTGGGCATCCGCCTTTTTTGAAGGAGCGGCTGCACGGCGCTGGCGCACGCGTGGCAAGGCTTTGCTCAAACGGGAAATTGCCCGGCAAATATTGGCTGATGGTGTCCATTTCGAACGATCCCCCTCTTATCATGCGCAGGTGTTTGCCGATCTGCTTGAGATACGCCGCGCACTCAGTGATGATGGCGGGGGCGTCGCGATTGACGCCACCCTCGCGACAATGGCAGATGCGGTGCTGGCGCTATCACATCCCGATGGCGGGCCTGCACTCTTCAACGATGCGGGTTTGCACATGGCCTACGCCCCCGCCGTGTGCGCGCACGCCTACACGCTGGTCACTGGTAAGCGCGCGAGCAAGCCGCAGCACCTTGCCCTCGCCGAAGCAGGCTATTTCGGCGTTCATAACTCACGCTATTCGTTGATCGCTGATATGGGCCGCATTGGCCCCGATGATCTGCCCGCGCACGCGCACGGCGATATCGGCAGCTTTGAACTCTCCGTCGGGGCGCAGCGCTTTATCGTTGATCAGGGCGTGTACGAATATGTCGAAGGGCCAAAACGCGCCCAGTCCCGCGCGAGCACTTCACATAATTGCCTGACGATTGCGGGCGCATCGCAGGCCGATTTCTTTGGCGCATTCCGCTGCGGGATACGCCCCGATGTCACAGTGACCGACTATCGCCAAACCCCGGACGGTTTTGTGCTGACGGGGCATCATAACGGATATCGGGGTGCGATTTCGTCACGCACGTTTAGCGCCGGAGATTCACAGATTGTGATTTATGACCGTATAATGGGCAATCCGCACGGCCCCGTTGCAATCGGTTTTTTGATCCATCCGCACTGTCGCGCGCGCGTAACCGGAAAGACGTTTACGATTTCAGGTGGAGTGCATAAACTATTGATCTCTGCTGATTTCGATTGGGTGGCCGAGCCTGCGGTCTATTGGCCCGATATGGGCGTTCAAGTGCCGACGCAGCGGCTGCGCTTGACACTGCCGCCGTCTTGCCGTGAGAGCAGCATTGCAATCCAAATCTTGCCCGTAACTAATCAGGAAATAGCGTGAAACAGGTCGAACAAAATTACCGGAGTGGCAAATTGCGCCTGATTGAAGTCCCCGTGCCAATGGCCGGACGTGGACGCAATCTGGTCGCCACCCGCGTTTCGCTGATTAGCGCAGGCACCGAAAAACAGATTATTGATCTTGCGCGCAGCTCGCTTGCCGGAAAAGCAGTCGCACGCCCCGATCTTGTCCGCAAAACGCTGATCAAGATGAAGAATGAAGGCATCCTGCCAACGGTGCAGAAAGTTTTTGCCAAACTCGATACACCGATCCCGCTTGGTTACAGCCTTGCCGGAAGCGTCGTGGAGGCGGGGCAGGATGCCGGCGGCTATGCCGTGGGAGACCGGATTGCCTGTGCGGGCGCAGCGATTGCCAATCATGCCGAATATAATGCCGTGCCCAAAAATCTGGCCGTCCGAATTCCTGACGGCGTCAGCGATGAAGATGCCGCGTTTGTGACGCTCGGCGCAATTGCGCTGCAAGGCGTGCGCGTCACCCAGCCGACGCTCGGCGAACGCATTGTCGTGATGGGGCTTGGCCTGATTGGCCAACTCACGGTGCAGTTGCTCAAAGCCAATGGCTGTCGGGTACTCGGTTTTGATCCCAACCCCGAACGCGTTCGCTTGGCGCTTGAAATGGGGGCCGATTGCGCTGTCAGCAGCGATCTCGCAGGCGCAACACTTGCCTTCACCGATCAATACGGCGCTGATGCGGTGATTGTGACGGCCTCATCCAAATCAAGCGATCCGGTCAACCAGGCCGCTGAAATCAGCCGCACCAAGGGCCGCGTTGTGATCGTCGGGTTGGTCGGCATGGCGCTTGACCGGGAACCGTTTTACAAACGCGAACTCGATCTGCGGCTATCGATGTCCTACGGCCCCGGTCGCTATGATCCGGCCTATGAAAATGAAGGTCATGATTATCCGCTGCCCTATGTCCGCTGGACTGAGGCGCGCAACATGCAGGCGTTTCTTGAATTGGTTGCGGCGGGGCGGGTAACGCCTGCAAAGCTTGTAACCCACCGCTTTCCCATTGCCGAGGCTGAAGCCGCCTATGCGTTGATGGACGGAGATGAGCCTTATCTGGCGATCCTGCTGACCTATCCCGAAGCCGCGCCCGCGATTGAACGCAGCGTCGCCGTTGGCAGAGGGGCTTCTGCTGCTTCCACCACAGGATCAGGCTTTATCGGCTTTGGCAATTATGCGCGCGGTGTCCTCTTGCCCGCACTCAAAAAAGCCGGAGAAAGCCGGTTGACAAGCGTGGTCACTGCCACCGGCCTTTCGGCGCATAGCGCGGCTGAATCATTCGGTTTCAAAAACGCCGCGACCGATCCTGCGGCAGTGATCAACGACCCAGACACTGACTGCGTTTTCATCGCCACGCGCCATGATAGCCATGCCAAGCTCGCGGTTGCAGGGCTCAACGCTGGCAAGCATGTGTTCGTTGAAAAGCCACTGGCACTTTCGCATCAGGAACTGGCCGAGGTGGCGGCCGCTGCACAAGGCTCATCCGGTCTGCTCACAGTTGGATTTAACCGGCGATATGCCCCGATGATCATCGCCGCGCGCACCGCTCTGATTGCAGCAGGTGGGCCGTTTAACCTGCATTACCGGATTAACGCTGGCCCGATTCCGGGCGATAGCTGGGTTCACGGTGCCGAAGGCGGCGGCAGGATTGCAGGCGAAGTCTGCCATTTTGTCGATACGCTCAGCTATCTTGCGGGCGGCGCGCCGGTCGCCGTCGAAGCGTTTATCACGCAAGGCGTTCCTGACAGTGTTTCAGCGCTGCTGCGCTTCGCCGACGGCTCGGTTGGCAGCATCCAGTATAGTTCGCGCGGCGATACGACGGTGCCAAAAGAGCGGATTGAGGCCTTTGCGAGCGGCTTGGTGATCCAGATTGATGATTTTCGCCTGTTGCAAATCACACGCGGCGGTAAAACCAGCAATACCAAAGCCGCGGCACAGGATAAGGGGCAGGCGGGATTGGTTGCGGCATTTTTGGCGGCTGCCCGCAGCGGAGGCCTTCCACCAATTCCACTGGCTGATCTGATCGCGGTGTCCTCCGCAACGCTCGATATCGCGGGGATTGCGCGCGACTAATGACGGACGCGCCCGCCAAACCTTCGATCACTGTGATCATATTGTCGTTCAACGAGGCGGTACATATTGGCCGCTGCATCGAACGGTTGCTGCCGCTCGTTGAGCGCGTGGTCGTGATCGATAGTTTCTCGACCGACCGCACCGTAGAAATCGCCCGATCACTTGGTGCGGAGGTTTTCCAGAACCCGTGGAAAAACCATGCCGCCCAATTTGCGTGGGGGTTGGAAAAGACCAACGTCACGTCGGGCTGGACAATGCGGATAGACTGCGACGAATATCTTGAAACAGGGCTGCAAACCGAAATTATCAGTCGATTGCAGACCCTCCCCGAAAGCGTGACCGCTTGCGATTTCAAGCTCAAGGTCATCTTCAAGGGCAAGTTCATCCGTTGGGGCGGGTTTTATGCAACGCGTCTGATCCGCCTGTGGCGCACCGGTTTTGGCCAGATCGAACAGCGCTGGATGGATGAGCGCATCGTGATTTCATCGGGTGAGCGGATATCGCTTGGCGGCGGTGATCTCGTCGATGAAAATTTGAAAGACATTGGCTGGTGGACTGAAAAGCATAACGGCTATGCCACGCGTCATATGATTGATTTCATCAACCGCGAGCATCACCTGTTCCCGATCGATGAACGCGTTGAACAGGGCGGACAAAATGCCGGGCGCTGGAAACGCTTTCTGCGTAACCGCCTCTATGGTGGCGCACCGCTTTATGTTCGCGCGATTCTCTATTTCATCCAGCGCTATTTTTTCAGGCTCGGTTTTCTTGATGGTAAACAGGGCTTTGTCTGGCATTTCCTCCAGGGCTTCTGGTATTTCGTTTTGATGGATGCCAAAATTGATGAAGCGCGCGGCTTCATTCGTGCACACGGCGTCGAGGCGTTTCGAGCCAAGATCGCGCAGGATCTTGGCATTGATGAAATTAGGCCAGCGCGTTGAGCGAACCGAAGTGCGTCATGATTCTGCTCGGCGCATTTTGGCCAGGGCATGAGGCGACAGGCCCGAATATGAGCGCGCGCGCGATGTGCGAAGCGCTATCCGATGAATTTACCTTTCGCATCATCGCGCGTGATCGCGCCTTTGGTGCTGCAGAACCGCTCATTGACCACAACCAATGGCATGATCGGGGCTATGCAACGATGCAGCATCTTCCGGTTGGGCGCGCAGGCGCAACGGGCCTCGCAAAGCTGATCCGGCAAACCCCGCATGACATGCTGATGCTCAACAGCTTCTTTGACCGTGAATTTACACTGCCTGCGCTGATCGCGCGCAGACTGGGGCGCATCCCCGCCAAACCCACGCTACTTTCGCCGCGTGGTGAATTTTCGGGCGGCGCGCTTTCGATCAAGGGTGGGCGCAAAGCGCTGTTTCATACAGTGGCGTCGCTTACGAACCTGCTTGACGGCGTGCGGATTCATGCGACGAGCCAACAGGAAGCCGAAGATGCCCACACCGCATTTCCTGGCACACAGGTGAGCGTGCTGGAAAATTTCCGGCCTCTATTTGCGCTTCCCGAACATCGGCCTACTGCCACTGGCAGCGCCCTCAGGATCGCCTTTCTTGGCCGGGTGTCGCCTGTCAAGCGGCTTGATTTTGCGATACAGGTGCTCGGCGTGGCTAATCGCGCGGCAACGCTTGATATTTACGGCCCGATCAGTGACGCTGGCTATTGGGCGCTGTGCCAGCAAGAGATTGCCCGCCTACCCGCGTACGTAACTGCGCGCTATTGCGGTGAAATTGCCAATGCCGATGTTGCGCCCCGCATGGCCGAATATGATGTGATGCTACTGCCGTCGCTCAGTGAGAATTTTGGTCATGCGATTTTTGAAGCACTGGCCGCTGGTACGCCCGTTATTATTGGAGACCGGACACCGTGGCGCGGGCTTGCTGCGCTACGGGCCGGCTGGGATGTCGGTGTTAATGATCAGGCCGGGTTTAGCGCGGCGATTCAATCCGCCTCTGATATGAACGGCGCGACAAAGGCGCTGTGGCGCAAAGGCGCGCGCGCTTGCGCTGAAGCCCATTTCAGAAATAACAAGGCACCCGAAGAAATGCGCAAGCTCATCCGTGAGATGACAGGCCGAGGAAAAAAGTGATCCTATGGAAACGTCTGATCCAATGCTGACCGAGAAACTTTACGCCAATTATGACGCATGGAAGGGCTGGAACACACCTTTTTCCTGCCCACCCGAAATGGCTGCTTATTATGCCAAAGAAATGCGCGCGCGCGCGCTTAGCGGATGCGATGTCCTTGAAATCGGCTTTGGCAATGGCGAATTTCTGGGGTTCGCCCGTGATCAGGGTGCGCGCATTAGCGGTAGTGAAATCACACCCGCAGCCGTTGAAGCGGCCAAAGCGGCCAATATTCCTCTGATACCAAGCGATTTTGAACGACAGCCCGATACCGCGCGCGGCACATTTGATATCATCGCAGCGTTTGATGTGTTCGAGCATCTTGAACCAGCCATCATCGTGGCCAAACTTGAAGCAATCACCCACATGCTCCGCCCCGGAGGTTGGCTCGTGCTGCGCTATCCCAATGGCCAAAGCCCTTTCGGGCTTGGCCCGCAACATGCCGATGCCACACATGTTACGGCCCTATCGCGCACCAAGATCGAGCAATATGCCAGTGGCACCGATCTGCACACCATTGCTTATGGCGGGGTTGCGCGCCCGCGTTCGCCAAGGCTCATCACCAATATTGCACGAATAATCAGGCTTGGATTGCGCGATTGCCACATGGCCGCCATCCGCTTTCTTTATGCCACCGACATAGAACTTGAGCCCGTCGTCACACATTTGCTTGCCAAGCGCAGCCAAGACCTTAAGTGACGCCAGCGAACGAGTAACAAGGGCGTATCCAGTGACCAATCCCTTCAGAATATTGGCCGAACGGATGTCGCGCAACATCAGTTTCTCCGCGCGCCTGCCAAAGAAATTCGGTCGCCGGAAGATTTATCTTTCGCCTGCCAACCAGCTTGCGATCTGGAAACCGGGCGAAGCGAAGTTTCAGGCCTATCTGCTTGGCTTTGCTGAACGCTTCATCGGTAAAGACGATATCGTTTGGGATATTGGCGCGAATATGGGAATGTTCGGTGTGCCCGCCGCGCACCGCGCCAAATCGGTGCTCGCAGTTGAGCCCGATCCATTCAATCAACAATTGCTACATAAAACGCGCGCCGCCAATCCCGATCTTGCGCTTGAAGTGCTACCGGTTGCGGTGTCGAATGAGGTCGGTGTCGCACAATTTGCGATCCCCGAACGCGGTCGTTCGGCCAACAGCCTCGTCGCCACGAGTTTCGGCACCCAAATAGGCGGCACGCGGCAGCATTATTCTGTTATCACGGTGACTGCCGATTGGATATTGGAACGCTATGCCGCCCCCGACTTTGTCAAAATTGATGCAGAGGGGGCGGAGTTATGGATCTTGCAGGGGGCGCATAAATTGCTTTCACAGGCCCGGCCAGTGATTATCGTCGAGATGCCCAACGAACATGCCAACGGCTGTGCGGATATATTCCGCACGCATGATTATATGATGTTTTCATCCTATATTCCCGTCGATCCGGCCAAAGCGGTTGATGATATTCATGATGTTTGGGATGTTCTGGCCATCCCGCGCGAAAAAATAGAGCGCTACCGCAATGCCTGAGACAGTGCTGAACAATGCCTTCACCGCAGTTAAACGGTTTGTCGGCCCGATCCTTGCCAACCACAGGACTGGCGCGATTATTGCGCGGCTGTGGAATGATCGCATACCCCATCGCGGCCTGATCATTGATACCAGCGATCCCGTGGTCGGCAATGATATTAAGGCAGCACTTCTGGTGCGTGGTTACGAATCAAGCGAATATCGTTTCGTCCGCAAATATTTGCCGCGCAACTGCGATGTCGTTGAACTTGGCGGCAGTCTTGGCGTCATCAGTTGCACGATCCGCCGCCATATTGAGGCGGAGCGTAAACTTGTGATCGTTGAGGCTGACCCGCGCCTAGCGGCATCGCTCACGCGTAATCTTAAACTCAACAACTGCGAACGGAATAGTATCGTAGAGCATAAGGCCATCAGCTACTCCGGCGATCCCACAGTGTCTTTTGCACTGGGCGAAACATCGGTTAGCGGGCGCATCGCCGAACATGGTGCGGGGCTGACGACGGTGGAGGTAGGGGCCACTAGCCTTTCGGCGCTGCTGGAAACGCATCAGCTCACCAACTATTGCCTTGTAAGCGATATTGAAGGCGTCGAGTGGCAGATCGTCGCACATGATTTTGAAGCCCTTGCCAAAGCGCGCGTAATTGTGATGGAAACGCACGACGTTGCCGAATATGGAAAATTTCGCGAATTGATCGAACAGATCACCGCTTCGGGCTTATTTGACCATGTTGATCTTCACGGCGCTGTCGCTGTTTTTATCCGCCGCAAGGCGCAATCAACCCCTGGATTATAATGACAAAACCGCACCGTCTGACGATCATCGTCACGCACCCGATCCAGCATTTCGTGCCATTCTATCGCGGTTTGGCGCAGCATCCCGACATTGATCTGACCGTGGTGTACGGTGCCCCGATCGGTATCGAATCCTATTATGATGAGGAAATGCAGACGCAGATCGCCTGGAAGATGGATATGCTGGGCGGATATGAAAGCATTTTCCTTGAACCAGACCAAGGCAAGACCCGACCGAGCCCCCGCTCGCCAACAAGCCGCAAAGTCGCGCAGACGCTGGACGCCCTCAAACCCGATGCTGTGCTCATCTACGGCTATGCGCAAATAAACGCGCTGCGTGCGCTGCACTGGTGTCGCAGAAACAAAATCCCGGCGATGATGATTGGCGATAGCGAATTGCTGCAACATCGCAGCGGCCTGAAAACGCTCACAAAACAGATTATTATCCCGCAAATCCTTAAACGCTTCTCGGCTTTTCTTTCAGTTGGCGATCGCAACGAAGAATATTACCGGCAATATGGTGTGCCTGATAGCGTCGTTTTCCGAACACCTTTCACGATTGATGAAGCCGCTTATGTTGAGGCGCGCGCCAACCGTGCAGCGCTGAGGCAGTCGGTGCGCGCAGAATATGACATCGCCCAAGATGATCTGCTTGCGCTGTTCGTTGGCAAGCTCTCGGCGCGTAAACGTGCCGGCGATTTGCTCGATGCGCTTGCACTGCTGAAGGGCAAATCAGGCCGCAAGGTTAGTGCGCTTTTTGCGGGTAATGGCGAGGATATGGCCGAGCTTGCGCAAAAAATTGAGGCAGCCGCCCTGCCTGCATGCCTGGCAGGATTTGTGAATGTGGATCGCTTACCGGCATTATATGCGGCCGCAGACGTGCTCGTTCACCCATCGCTGGCTGATCCACACCCACTCATTTGTTCGGAGGCTGCCTGTATCGGGCTGCCGCTATTACTGAGTGACAAAGTTGGCGCGGCGGGGCCAACCGATATTGCCCGGGCGGGTGAAAATGCCATGATCTTCCCTGTGGGCGAAGCATCGCAAATTGCGGCCCGGCTTGCATGCTTTGCGGACGATCAGGCGCTGCTTGATACAATGTCGCAGCGGTCAATTGCCATTTTCGAAGAGTTGAACCTCGATCGCAGCATAGGTGGCGTGCTTGAGGCTCTCACAGCCATACGCAGAAACTGACGAAATGACCGGCAGCCCGCGCACAGCATTGGCAAACAAAAGAATTGTTGTGGCAGGCGAGTTTTGGCACGGTGCGCCGGCCAAGGGTTTTGCCAGCGGATTTCGGGCGCTCGGCTGTGACGTTATCGAAATTGACGTCAATCATTTTTTGCCGCTACCGCACACAACATCCCTGCGCATCACCAGCCGGATTCTGGCGCGCCAACTCAAGAAAAACTACAATGACTTTATATTGAGTGTTTGCAGAACCAAAAAAATCGACGTATTTTTTCAAATAAAAGGGAATGGTGTTTCGTACCACACCCTAGATTTGATTAATAAAATTAATGTGGAAACCGCTTTATTTTATCCAGATGTCGATTTTAATCATCCGGGCGTAAGACTGGAAAAAACTCTACTAAATAAACATATATTTTCTACAAAAAAATTCCATAAGCCGTTTTTTCAAGAGACATATGGTCGTGAGATTGTCCATTTGAATCATGGCTATTCACCCGCCGTGCATCGTCCCTGCGCGGCTCTGCTCGATGAGGCCGGTTTTGCATGGGATATCAGCTATGTCGGGAATCCAAGCCCCTACAAGCTTCGCTGGCTCATTAGTGTTGTCTCTGCGTTCCCGGATAAACGGATTAAAATTATCGGGAATAACTGGCTGAAAATTGGAAAAGGCACCGCGATTGAACCATATCTCGCGCGAAATGCCGTCACCGGCGATGCGCTTGCAGACGTGATTGAAACAAGCAAGATCAACCTTGCGTTCCACTATGGGCCTGCTGGAACGCACGGCTGGCAGGATTCGATTTCGGCGAGAACCTTTCAGATTCCAGCCTCGCGTGGATTCATGCTGCATGTCGATAATGCAGAAATTCGCGATCTTTTCTCAGTGCCTGATGAGATTGATGTTTTTGAAGGGCCTGATGACCTCAATGAAAAAATTGCCTATTATCTTGAAAATCCCGTCATCCGGCAGCAGATGAACCAAAAGGCCCACAAACGCTGCGTGCCTGCCTATAGTCTTGATGCGCGCGCGCGCGCGATCATCGCGCAAATCGACAATATTCGGTCATAATGATGAAGCGGCGGATTATCATTGCCGGTGAATTCTGGTTTGGATCAACCGGTGCCGGGATGGCGCACGGCCTACGCCAGCAAGGGCATATTGTATCCGAAGTCGATATGCGCCATCATTTTCCGGTCAGCCTCAACCCGCTGTCAAAGCTCGCTTTCAAGATATCAAGTGGCCAGTTTATTGCCTCTTATAAACAGCATATCCGCGACATTGTCCGGCAAGGCGGCGGCGACATACTGCTTACGATCAAAGGCTCGTTTCTTGATCATAGTTTTTTGTCGGATATGCGCAAAATGGGGCTTTTCATCGTCAATTTTTATCCCGATGTCGCCTTTGATCATCCGGGGTTAAGCGCCGATTGGCTTTCTCACTATGATTTGATCGCAACCACCAAATCTTTCCATATTAACCATCTGACGGCTGCACATGGTGCCGATAAAGTGGCATTTTTACCGCATGGATATTCCACATTGGCGCACAGGCCGCGCGCCATGCCAGCCGATGACGCGCCGTTTGACTATGATATCGCCTATGTCGGCAATGCCTCAGCGCATAAGGCGCAAACACTTACGCCGATTGCAGCAGCTTTTCCTCACAAGCGCTTCCTCCTTGCTGGCGCAGGGTGGGAGCAATATGCACAAGGCACGGCGCTGCAATCGTGCATAAAGTTGGGGCAGGTTATCGGCGACAACTATGCACGCAAGATTGAGCGGAGCCGAATCAATCTTGCCGTTCATTTTGGCCCTGCCGGACGGCAAGGGTGGGAAGATTTGGTATCAACGCGCAGTTTTGAAATTCCGGCCTGTGGCGGGTTCATGCTCCATGTTGATAATGAAGAGATCCGCACCCTGTTCAATGCGGGCACTGAAATTGAGCTTTTTTCCAATTCAGCCGAAGCCATCGCGAAAATCGAATATTATCTCGCGCACCCTGATCAGCGTATCGCGATTGCCCAGAATGGATATCGCCGCTGTGTTCCGGCCTACAGCCTTGACGCACGCGCGGTCGAACTCATGGCATTAATCGAACAGCGGATAAAAATGCGCCGGCTTTAAACAGCTTGATCAACTTCGGTGGCCGCAGGTGCGCGCACCCCGGCACGGCCCCGCCGGGCAAGCTCGGCCTTCAATGCTTCAGGCTTTGGTGCCCAAAGAAACCCAAAGCTAACCGTTCCTTTGCGCGTTTCAACGACGTGATGAAGGCGGTGCGCCTGAATAATCCGCTTCATATAGATGCTTTTGGGAATGTAGCGGTGATTGAGCCTTTTGTGGACGATGATATCATGGAACCCGACATAGATTGCACCGTAAGCGGCAACGCCCGCGCCAACTATTGTCGCCCAATGCCCGGCTGTGCCGCTCGTCCCCAATATGATCATCGTTGCCGATGGCACTGCAAAGATCACAAAATAAAGATCATTACGTTCCCAAAATCCTGTGTGCGGCCCGTGATGATCGGCGTGCAGGAACCAGCCGGGGCCGTGCATCACCCAACGGTGCATCACATAGGCAAATAGCTCCATGGCAACCACGGTTATCAAAAACAGCGCAAGTCCGGCAGCAATCAACATAGCCACCATATAGTGCGTGGCTATCGCTGCGTCACTACTGTGCAAACGCCAAAATGACAAAAATATGAACAATCGCCGAACGACATGTTCAGGATGGCGTCACCCGCGTTCATCTAATCCAACTTTCGACAGGTTGATTATCTGTTGCGTTGCCCGGGTTGCGTATCGGGCCTGTTTTTTCATAATCAACCTGTCGTCCTTACCCTTGCTTGAAAGTTGCGCTGATGATCGTTGCCCGATTACTCACAGCTTTGGCACTTATCGCTCTCGCTGGTTGCGCCACACCGCAGGCACGGCTTGAACGCGGCTTGATCAATGCCGGGCTTCCAAAGAATCAGTCCGCCTGCATGGCTGACCGGATGGTTGATAAGTTGTCGCTTTTGCAATTGCGCCGCCTTGGTTCGCTTGGCAATTTTGAGGATGAAAAACTCGGCGAGATGAGCGTCAACCGCTTCATGCGGAACATCCGTGCGCTCAAAGACCCCGAGATTCTTACTATAACCACGCGCGCTGCACTGGGTTGTGCTATCTCCGGCTAACCCGGTTTAAGCGATCACCGGCGAATGTCGGTCTTTTCAAGCGCGCGCTTCTATGCTTTAGGCCTTTCTCGTCATCAATGATCAGACAGGCAGTGCTTTCCCATGAACATTCACGAATATCAGGCCAAGGAATTGCTTGCCAAATACGGCGTTCCTGTACCCGCAGGCTATGCTGCGATGAGCGTGGATGAGGCAGTGGCAGCGGCGGGCAAGCTGCCGGGGCCGCTCTATGTCGTCAAAGCCCAGATTCATGCGGGCGGACGCGGTAAGGGCAAATTCAAGGAACTTGGCCCCGATGCAAAAGGCGGCGTCCGTCTCGCCAAAACGCATGACGAGGTGCGCGCGGCGGCAACCGATATGCTTGGCAATACACTCGTTACAATTCAAACCGGCGCTGCTGGCAAACAGGTCAACCGGCTTTATGTCACCGACGGCGTCGATATCGACAAAGAATTTTATCTGGCGCTTCTCGTTGATCGCGCGACCAGCCGAATTGCGGTTGTTGTCTCGACCGAGGGCGGAATGGATATTGAAGCAGTCGCACACGATGCACCCGAAAAAATCAGCACCATCACGATTGATCCTGCGACGTGCATTATGCCGCACCATGGCCGCTCAGTTGCCGCAGCGCTTAACCTGACAGGCGATCTTGCCAAGCAGGCGCAGCATGTCCTCGCCAAGCTTTACGATGCGTTTCTCGCAACCGACGCCTCGCAAATCGAGATTAATCCGCTCGCTGTGTGCAGCGGGGATAAGCTTCTCGTGCTTGATGCCAAGGTTGGCTTCGATTCGAATGCTATGTTCCGCCACAAAGACTTGGCCGAACTGCGCGACCTCACCGAAGAGGATGCGATGGAGATTGAAGCCTCAAAGCATGATCTCGCTTATATCAAGCTCGACGGCAATATTGGTTGCATGGTCAACGGCGCTGGCCTCGCGATGGCGACGATGGACATCATCAAGCTTAACGGCGAATTTCCGGCAAACTTCCTCGATGTCGGCGGCGGCGCTGACAAGGAAAAGGTCACAGCCGCGTTCAAAATCATTCTTGGCGATCCGGCCGTCAAAGGCATTCTCGTGAATATTTTCGGCGGGATCATGAAGTGCGACATCATCGCTGACGGAATCGTTGCAGCGGCCAAGGAAGTAAATCTCTCGGTGCCGCTCGTTGTCCGTCTCGAAGGCACCAATGTGCAGCAGGGTAAGGATATCCTTGCCAATTCGGGCCTGCCCATTGTTGCGGCCAATGATTTGGGTGATGCTGCGAAGAAGATCGTCGCCGAGGTACGCAAAGCAGCGTAAGGCTTGCCAATGGTATCGAATTTGTGCAGTGCACAGTTTAGCTTACGTAAGCGTTAAGTGAAATCGCGAAAGGGAAAAAGCGATGAAAATTCTCGTCCCCGTCAAGCGGGTGATTGACTATAATGTCAAACCACGGGTCAAGCCCGACGGTAGCGGCATCGATTTGGCAAACGTCAAAATGAGCATGAATCCGTTTGACGAAATCGCCGTTGAAGAAGCGATTCGTTTGAAGGAAAAGGGCGTTGCGACCGAGATTGTTGCGGTTTCGATCGGCGAACAAAAGGCACAGGAAACGCTGCGCACCGCGCTCGCGATGGGCGCAGACCGCGCGATCCTGATCGTCAGCGAAAGCGAAGTTGAACCCCTCGGCGTCGCCAAGCTGCTCGCCAAAGTGATGGAGGAGGAACAACCCGGCCTCGTTATCCTCGGCAAACAAGCCATCGATGATGACAGCAATCAAACCGGGCAGATGCTCGCCGCGCTCACCGGGCGTCCGCAGGGCACCTTTGCCAGTGCGGTAACCGTTGACGGGGACAGCGTCACCGTGTCGCGCGAAGTTGATGGTGGATCTGAGACCGTATCGCTCAAAATGCCAGCGATCATCACCACTGACCTTCGCCTTAATGAGCCGCGCTATGCCTCATTGCCCAACATCATGAAGGCCAAGAGCAAGCCGATGGCGCAGAAAACGCCCGCAGATTACGGCGTTGACGTGACGAAACGCCTGACCACGCTCAAGGTCACCGAGCCACCCGTGCGCACGGCAGGCATTAAGGTTGCCGATGTCGATGCGCTGGCCGCAAAACTCAAGGAAATGGGAGTGACCGCATGAGCGTCCTGATTTGGGTAGAACATGATAATGCGTCGGTGAAAGACGCGACCCTCGCCGTCGTCACAGCCGCTGCCAAGCTTGGCGAAGTCCATGCGCTCGTCGCGGGTAATGGGTGTGCTGGTGTGGCTGACCAAGCCGCGAAGATCGCTGGCATCGCCAAAGTGCTGATCGCCAATGACGGCGCCTATGCCAATGCACTCGCCGAAAACATCGCGCCGCTCGTTGCTGGCCTGATGGCAGGTTATGACGCATTTCTCGCGCCTGCGACCTCAAATGGCAAAAACATTGCGCCACGCGTCGCCGCACTCCTTGATGTCATGCAGATCAGCGATATTTTGAGTGTTGAAAGTGCCGATACCTTCACCCGTCCAATCTATGCAGGCAATGGCATCGCGACTGTCCAATCATCCGATGCCAAAAAGGTGATCACCGTGCGCGGCACCGCCTTTGCCAAGGCGGCACCAGAAGGCGGTTCAGCCCCAGTTGAGGCTGTGTCGGGTGCTGGCGATGCCGGGCTTTCAACCTTCGTTGGTTCTGAAATCAGCAAGTCCGAACGGCCAGAACTCACCAGCGCAAAGATCATCGTTTCAGGGGGGCGCGCGCTCCAGAATAGCGAAAATTTCCACGAAATCATCGAGCCACTGGCGGACAAACTCGGCGCAGGCGTTGGTGCAAGCCGTGCCGCTGTCGATGCGGGCTACGTCCCCAATGATTACCAAGTCGGCCAAACCGGCAAAATTGTCGCCCCCGAAGTCTATATCGCCATAGGCATCTCGGGCGCGATCCAGCATCTTGCGGGTATGAAGGACTCAAAGACCATCATCGCGATCAACAAGGATGAAGACGCCCCGATTTTTCAGGTGGCCGATATCGGGCTGGTCGCTGATTTGTTTAAGGCTGTGCCCGAATTGACGGGGAAAATTTAGCGTTTCGATTGAAATGCCACGTTGACCATGTTTTAAGATTGATAGGGCGGTCAGAAATGGCCGCCCTTTTTTTGCCAAAGGATCGGTCACGGCAATCAGGCTGGCAAAACTGCTCATCATCACCTAAACCCGATTCATGGCAAAAATAGCATTTATCGGTCTTGGCGTAATGGGCGGGGCAATGGCGCGGCATTTGGCGGCGGCTGGGCATGAAATGACGGTATATAACCGCACACAAGCCAAAGCGGATGCCTGGATCGCCGCGCATGGCGGTCGCAGTGTGGCAAGCCCGGCTGAGGCTGCGCAAGGGGTCGATGCGGTTATCACCTGCGTTGGCAATGATGATGATCTCGCGGCTGTAACGCTCTCGCGCGACGGCGCATTCCGCACGATGAAAGAGGGTGCACTATTCATCGATCACACGACAGTTTCGGCCAAGATTGCGCGCCAGCTCGCGGTTGAGGCCAAGGATAAATATATCCAGCCGATTGATGCTCCCGTCACAGGGGGGCAGATTGGCGCCGAAAATGGCACGCTCACGCTCATGTGTGGTGGCCGTGAAAAGGCGATAGACGCAGCAACGCCGATCATGGAGGCCTATTCAAAAAAGATCGTCCATGTTGGGCCGACCGGTGCGGGCCAGCTCACCAAGATGGTCAACCAGATCACCTTTTCTGGAATCATCGCCAGCCTCTCGGAAGGAATCCGCTTTGCCCAAGCCGAAAATCTTGATCTCGACAAAGTGTTTGAATCGATTTCGGGCGGGGCGGCCTCAAGCTGGCAGATGCTCAACCGCTGGGACACGATGGTGAGGGATGAATTTGATTTCGGTTTTGCGGTCGATTGGATGCGCAAGGATCTCGGCCTCGCGATTGATGAAGCCCGTGCCAATGGTGCTACGCTTCCGCTCGCGGCGATGATCGATCAAATGTTTGCAGAGGTTCAGCACATGGGCGGTGGTCGGCAAGATACTAGCGCCTTCATTCGCCGGCTGGCAAAACCGTGAGGGTGCTCTTTGCAGTGGCGCTTTTGATCGCCACCCCGGCATATGCCGATGGGTTGATCGATAATGTCAATGGGATTACGCTTGATGAAGCAGGCAAATTAGCGCGTTTCAATGGGCTGTTAATCACTGCTGACGGTAAAATCGCGCGTACCCTCCAGCCGCGCGATCAACGCCCTGAACGGCCAGATTTCCGTTTTGATGCCAAGGGCAAAACGATGATTCCCGGCCTCATTGATGCACACGGCCATGTCATGGGGCTGGGCTTGCAACTGACCACGCTTGACTTGTCAGGCACACGCTCGCTTGACGAGGCCAAGGCGAAAATTGCAGCCTATGCCGCTGCCAATCCCACGCGGAAATGGATTCTCGGGCGTGGATGGAATCAGGAAACATGGGGGCTTGGTCGCTTCCCAACCGCTGCTGATTTGGATGCTGTTGTTGCCGATAAACCCGTCTGGCTTGAACGTATTGATGGCCATGCAGGCTGGGCGAATAGCGCCGCGATGAAAGCGGCAGGCATTACCGATAAGAGCATTTCGCCCTCAGGCGGTCGCATCGAAAAAACCGGCACCAAACCAAACGGGGTGTTCGTTGATGCAGCGGGAGAGTTGATCGCGAAATTCGTGCCTCCACCACTTCCACTTGAACGTGATATCGCACTCGCCAAGGCGCAGGAACATTTGCTCGCGCTTGGCATCACTGCGATTGCCGATATGGGGACGAGCGTTGATGATTGGCTCACCTACCGCCGCGCGGGCGATGCTGGTGCACTGCGGGTTCGGATCATTTCCTATGCGGCGGGCGTCGAGCCGATGATCGCGATTGCCGGTACGGGGCCAACCCCGTGGCTTTACGAAGACCGGCTCCGGATGGTGGGCGTCAAACTTTATACCGACGGCGCACTTGGCTCACGCGGGGCGTTCCTCAAGGCTGATTACGCCGACAAGCCGGGGCAGCGCGGGCTATCCTTTATCAACGCAACAAAGCTCAGCAATTTGATGAGCCGGGCGGCAATGGATAATTTTCAAATCGCTGTCCACGCGATTGGTGATGCCGCAAATGCGCAGGTGCTCGACGCGATTGATGAACTTGCTCTTACCTACAAAGGTGATCGGCGGTGGCGGATCGAACATGCGCAGGTCGTTGATCCGGGAGATATCCCGCGTTTTGCCGCAAATGGCATCATCGCCTCAATGCAGCCTGTGCATCAGACTTCAGATCGGCTGATGGCCGAGGTTCGGCTCGGACAGGCGCGACTGAGCGGCGCTTATGCCTGGAATTCAATATTGAAGGCGGGCGGGCGTTTGGCGTTTGGCTCGGACACGCCGGTGGAAAGCCCCGATCCCTTTTCCGGGCTGGCTGCCGCGATCACGCGCGAAGATAGCAAAGGTGAGCCGCTTGGTGGATGGATACCGCAGGAACAGGTTACGCCAGAAGCCGCGCTTGCCGGATTTACAGCAGGCGCTGCCTATGCCGGATTTGCTGAGAGCAAGATTGGCCGGATCGCAGCCGGAATGCGCGCCGATTTCCTGATCCTTGACCGCGATCCTTTTTTTGTACCGCCCGGCGAAATCCGCAAGGTTATCGTTGAAGAAACCTGGGTTAACGGCAAGCGCCTATTCGTCAGGAAGTAAGCGCGGTCAACGTGTTCACCGTCAGCACTTGGGGCAAGGTTTGTGGTTTGTTCGCCCCTTTGGGATAATAAAGATAGAGCGGAACGCCCGATACGCCGTGTGCATTGAGGAAGCGCGTGATCACCGCATCGGCATTCGTCCAATCGCCGACCATTACGGCGACGTTTTTGGCCTTGAAGGCTTCTACTGTTTCCACCCGCTCGATAGCGGCTTTCTCATTGACCTTGCAGGTCACGCACCAATCAGCGGTAAAGTAAAGAAACACCGGACGGCCTTCAGCGCGCAGGGCGGCAAGCTTGGTTTCGTCAAAAGCGATGTTGGTGCTGGCTTTCTCGTCAAGTGCAGCAGCAGGTTGCGCGCCGCCTTTTGGGAGTACAAATGCGCCAACCGCCATGAACAAAACGACGCTGGCAAGAGCAGCCCAACCGCCACTCTTACCGCCCGTTTGCCTGCGCCCCAGCCACCACAGCGCAAAAGCAGCAATCATCGCCGCGCCAAGCCCGACGATCACCGCATTAAGGCCTGCTTGCCGCCCGAGTAACCAGACAAGCGCGAGCGCAGTCAGAAACATCGGCACTGAAAGGATGTACTTCATCGTTTCCATCCACGCGCCCGGTTTTGGCAGCATCCGCCGGAACGCAGGCACAAACCCAAGCAGCAAAAACGGCAAGGCAAGCCCAAGCCCAAGCCCGGCAAAAATCGCGAGCGCGGCAAAAGTTGGCAGCACCAGCGCGGCGCCGAGCGCTGCCCCCATGAACGGCCCGGTGCACGGCGTAGCAATGAAGGCCGCAAGCGCACCCGTCCAGAATGCACCGCCAGTGCCGCGTGCGGTGGCGAGTTTTCCACTCACCGAGAGCCCGGCAAGTTCAAACAATCCCGCCAGATTAAACGCGATGGCCGTCACCAGCACCAGCAGCACCAAGATGACGCGTGGCTCCTGCAACTGGAATGCCCAGCCAACCGCGCTGCCGCCCGCGCGCAGCCCAAGCAAAGCCGCGCCAAGCCCTACACAGACGGTGATGACCCCCGCTGCATAAGCCAGCGCCTCGCGCCGCGCTTCGCGTTCATCGCCACCCGCCTTCGCAAGGCTCAGCGCCTTGAGGCTGATGATTGGAAACACGCACGGCATGATATTAAGGATCAGCCCGCCGAGCAGTGCGCCACCAAGCGCGAGAAGGATCGCGGTCAGCCCGACAGGCGCACTCTCGGTTTCAACGGCCTGCGCAATAGGCGTTCCAGCGGCGGGAACTGCACCGGGAACAGCCTTCACCAACAAGCCCTTATCCGGGCCAATCGCAAGCACGCCTTCAAACGCATTGAAGGGGCTCCCCGAAGTATCGGTTTCGATGATCAGCATATCACCGTTTCGGCTGACAGTTTGCGGCGTGACATAGCTGATCGCGTTCTCGCTCACCGCGAATAGCCAAGGGTGGGCGATGGCCGCACCCGCTGGGAACGGCACCGCGAACCGCGCGCGCTTGCCCGTGATCTCAAATGTGGCTTGGCTGCCAAGCGGACGCGGCAGTTTGGCGCGCCAGCCATCAAATTGCGTGCGCGCGGCGGGCGTGATGCTGCCGTCCCCCACCGTCAAATCAATCGCCATATCCCCGCCCTGCGGCACGCAAATCTCGTCAGTACAGCCAAGCCAATCGCCGCGCAGTTTGAGCGAAAGCTTGCTGCCCTTCGCCAGCCCCGCAGGGATGGTTACAGGAACGAGCAGCGCATGTTCAGCTTCAAACACATGGTTCATCAGATCAGCAATGATCAGCCGCGTCGGCACAGGATAGGCAGGCGCGCCAGCGCTCACGCCCTTTGGTAGCGTCCATTCAAATTTCCCGCCAAAGCCTGCGTCACCGGGGTTCTGCCAATAGCCGTGCCATGTTGGCTTGGGTTGGAAACGGATCGCGAGCGTCACCGTTGATCCCGCCGCAGGTGTCAATGTTTCAGCAACAAGCGTCGCGGGCACATTATTCGGGCCGATCTGCGCGCGCGTCTCCGGCGAAAGCGTAACCATAACCAGCGCGAGCAGCACTGTCATAAAGCTGAAAAATCGCGCGCGCATCAAATTCCCTTGTCGCTGGTGCTGCATAATCTCATAACCGCATTGGCAGGCGGTTGACCACAATCTTGTTTATGCCATCAGGGAATTAGAGAGAGTTGCCCACAGCATGATAGGAACATATTCGTGAAAGCAGCATCATTCGTTACGGGCCTGTTCGCCGCGTCAATGCTGGCAACTCCAGCGTTCGCGCAAACGCCGCCCAAGCCAAAGCTGATCGTGGCGATTTCGGTCGATCAATTCTCGACTGATGTGTTCAATGAATATCGCGCAGGCTTCACCAGCGGGCTCAAGCGCCTCACCGGCGGCATCGTCTTCCCGCGCGGCCATCAAAGCCATGCCGCGACTGAAACCTGCCCCGGCCATTCAACGATCCTCACCGGCGGGCGGCCATCGCGCACCGGCATCATCGCCAATGATTGGCAAAACCCAGCGCTTGAACGCAAGACCAAGGACGGCAAGCCAATTTTTGAAGTCTATTGCGCCGAAAAGCCCGGCGCAGTTGGCAGCAACGCCGCTGACCAAGAAATCTCCACGCAATTTCTCCGCATCCCGACACTGGGTGACCGGATGAAGGCGATGACACCGGCAACGCGCGTGGTCGCTGTGTCAGGCAAAGACCGGGCGGCGGTGATGATGGGCGGCAAGACTGCGGACACCACCATCTGGTGGAACGGGAAAGCGTTTGGCACTTATGCGGGCAAGGAGGCCAGCCTGCCCCCAACGCTCGCTGCGATCAATGCGCGTGCAACGGCGGCAATTGCCAAGCCGCTCATCCAGAAACTGCCAGCAGGTTGCGCAAGCCACGCACGCGCTGTTCCCGTGTCAACCACCGAAACCGTTGGCACACTCAAAACCCGCAAGGCAGGCAATGCCGGTGGTTGGCGTGCAACGCCCGAGTTTGATGCGATGACACTTGACGTTGCGCTTGCCGCCACGAACCAGCTCAAACTCGGCAAAGGTGAAGCAACTGATGTCCTCGCCATCAGTTTCTCGGCAACCGATTATGTCGGCCACACCTTTGGAACGAGTGGCGCTGAAACCTGTGCGCAAATGGCCGCACTTGATGCGACGCTTGGGCGGTTATTTTCAACGCTAGACAAAATGGGCACAGCCTATGCTGTTGTGCTCACCGCTGATCATGGTGGACATGACCTCCCCGAACGCAACGCGGCAAACGGCCTGCCCGCCGCAGAGCGCGTTGACATCATGCTCTCGGCGCAAGCCGTTGGCGGTCGCCTCGCCAAGCAGTTCAGCCTTGCCGACAACGCCCTGATCGGGCGCGCGCCGTTTGGCGATATGTATCTGCGCGCTAGCGTTCCCGCCGATAAGCGCGCCGCCGTCCGCGATGCCGCCGTCGCCTTTTACCGCGCGCACCGCCAGGTTGTCGCCGTCTTCACCAAGGATGAACTCATCGCCGCCCAGCCCCCCGCTGGCCCGGTTGACGAATGGAGCCTGATCGAACGCGCCAAGGCCAGCTTTGATGCCGAGCGTTCGGGCGATTTCCTCGTGCTGCTCAAACCCTATGTCACGCCCATCCCCGACGCATCATTCGGCTATGTCGCCACCCACGGCTCACCCTGGGGCTATGACCGCCGCGTACCGATCCTCTTCTGGTGGAAAGGCGCAGCAGCCTTTGAACAGCCCAATGCAGTGGAAACGGTGGACATCCTGCCAACCCTCGCAAGCCTGATTGGCCTCCCCGTGCCCGCATCAGAAATTGACGGGCGCTGCCTTGATCTGGTGGCGGGTGCGGAGAGCAATTGCGGGAAGTAGGGGGTTGGGATTCGACAAATTTGCGCTGATTGTCTCATTGGAAGCTGGACGAAAAGCTACCATATTAGGCAGTAAGGCTATGATATATAGCAGACTACTCGAAACTCGCCATCTCCTCCTCGAAGTCGTCCGTCTTGTAGGCTTGGCCTCGTGCGTCGATCGACCGATCAATAAGGCGCTTTTTGAGCTCTATGCTAATTGCCTCGGCTCGAGCGAGCAGAAACTTGTCAAAATCATTATCGGTGATCCCGAATCCTTCGAGATCGCCAATCAGGTGTGAACTCATCGACTCTGCGAGGTTCCCGTTAGCTTTCTTAAACGTCTTCATGTAAACTGAAGGGGCTTTGGCTTCGATTTCGCGCTTGTTCAGATAGTCGTCCACGATGGTGATATTGACTATATTGTTTATCCGCCACTCCTCTTCCTTTTTTTCGCCAGATAGGCACGCGGGAAAAAGTGGTGATAGTTTTTGCTGTTGGCCTGCTTCAACCATTGATTGCTGATGTTGACGACGGAATCGTCGCTGAATGACTTAGGCTGCTGGTACGCGTACAGGCATAGGATCGCCTTGATTGAACCACGACCGGCATTGAACCATCCATTCACTAGGCTCATGACTTATTAAAGCGCTTGCATGAGTTTTGAGAGGTTGATTCAATG
>JBBTEI010000034.1:0-43770 GCA_038042405.1 Pseudomonadota bacterium | reverse complement strand
CAACGCCTTGATCACCGCCGCCTCATTCGCGCCGAGCAGCGGCTTCACAAACACCGTCGCGTGACGCAGATCAGGACATCCGCACTTCAGTCACCGAAACCGGATGCTTGGCGAGCAGCTCATCATGAACATCGCCGCGTGCAAGAATGTCAGACAACACATGGCGCACCTGTTCGCCCACACGCAGCGTGCGGACTGAGCGGCTTTCAGGCGTGGTATTTTGCATTACTCTCCCTCTCCCCCTCCCTGCCAAGGGAAAGGGAACTCGCGTCAAATCACCCGTTCGCGCTCTTCGACTTCGAACGTCTCAAGGAAGTCACCCTTCTTGATATCGGTCGTTGCTTCAAGCGTTACACCGCATTCAAGGCCGGCGCGAACTTCGGCAACATCATCCTTGAAGCGGCGCAGGTTGCTAATCGAACCGTTATAAATGATGACATCATCACGCGTAACACGGGCACGCAGCGCCTTGCGGATATAGCCTTCGGTGACGAGCAGACCCGCCGCCTTGCCGTGCTTGCCAGCGGGGAATACTTCGCGGATTTCGGCGCGGCCAACCACGGTTTCGAAATATTCGGGGCCGAGTTGCCCCGCCATACCGGCGCGGATTTCGTCAAGCAGATCATAGATCACGTCATAATATTTGAGCGCAACCTTCTGCCGTTCGGCGATTTCGCGCGCTTTGCTATTGGCGCGCACATTGAAACCGATGATCGGTGCCCCGCTTGCGCCTGCCAGCGTTACATCGCTTTCGGTGATGCCGCCGACGCCCGCATGAAGCACGCGCACCTTGATATCATCGTTTGAAATCTTGTTGAGCGAACTGACAATTGCTTCGACTGACCCTTGCACATCGCCCTTAACGACGAGCGGATATTCCTCGGCCTGCTTTTCCTTGAGCGCGGAGAACATCGATTCAAGGCTTGCCGGGCCAGCGCCCGTGCGCTTGGCGGTGGCAAGATTGCCGCGATAGGCCGCGACTTCGCGTGCACGGGCTTCGCTATCAACAACGGTCAACGTGTCACCCGCTGACGGCACACCTGAGAGGCCAAGCACTTCGACCGGAACCGACGGGCCAGCCGTCTTTACCTGACGGCCCTTGTCATCAACCATCGCGCGGACGCGACCGCTTTCCGAACCAACAACGAGAATATCGCCCGTTTTGAGCGTACCGCGCTGAACCAGCACAGTCGCAACCGGCCCCCTGCCCTTATCAAGCTTGGCCTCAATCACCTTGCCTTCAGCAGCGCGATCAGGGTTAGCCTTAAATTCGGAGAGCTCGGCCTGAAGCTGGATCTTCTCGATCAATTCATCAAGTCCGGTTTTGGCCGTCGCCGAGACCACGACTTCCTGAACATCACCCGAAAGCGATTCAACAACAACATCATATTGGAGAAGCTGTTCACGTACCTTCTGCGGGTTTGCCTCATGTTTATCGGCCTTGGTGATCGCGATAATCATCGGCACGCCTGCGGCCTTAACATGATTGATTGCTTCAACCGTCTGCGGCTTTGGCCCATCA
The DNA here is from genome assembly GCA_038042405.1 of Pseudomonadota bacterium. Lineage (GTDB taxonomy): Bacteria > Pseudomonadota > Alphaproteobacteria > Sphingomonadales > Sphingomonadaceae > Aquisediminimonas. The sequence goes on along the minus strand of JBBTEI010000034.1, from coordinate 42,248 downwards.
TCTGCGGCAACAACGATCACGACAATGTCAGTCACGTTCGCGCCGCGTTGACGCATTTCGGAAAAGGCCTCGTGACCCGGCGTATCGAGGAAGGTAATCTGCGATTTATCCTTCATCGTCACCTGATAAGCACCGATATGTTGCGTGATGCCACCCGCTTCACCTTTGACAACATCAGTGCCGCGCAGAACATCAAGCAGCGAGGTTTTGCCGTGATCGACATGGCCCATGATCGTAACCACAGGAGAGCGCGGCTTGAGCGTTTCCACTGCGTCCACATCTTCCTCATGCGCGATATCAACATCAGAATCAGAGACGCGATTGATGTTATGGCCGAATTCGGTGACGAGCAGTTCTGCCGTATCCTGATCGATTGTATCGCCCATTGCCGAGGGCTGACCCATTTTGAACAAGGCCTTGATAAGATCGGAGCCGCGCTCCGCCATCCGGTTCGCCAGTTCCTGAACCGTAATCGATTCAGGCACATTAACGTCACGTATTTGCTTGGCGGCGGGGCCGCTTTGCATATGGCTCCGCTTTTCCTTTTCACGCGCACGCTTGAGCGCAGCAAGCGAACGCGCACGCGCGCCTTCGCCGTCATCAAGCGCCTTGGTAACGGTCAGCTTGCCCGATTGGCGGCGATCATCAACCCCGCGACCACGCGATGGCCGCGCTGGTTCCGGACGGCGTGGGGCCAGTGGAGCGCCAGCCGGCGTACGCCGGAAATTGCGCTCTTCCTCATTAGCGACAACCACAGGTGTAACCGGTGCGACAGCAGCAACCTCAACGCGCCGAGCCTCATTTTCAGCCTCGATACGCGCAAGTTCCGCTGCGGCCTCTTCGGCCTTGCGGTTATCCTCGATGCGACGCTTCTCGTCTTCAGACATTTCCGTCTTTTGACGGTCTTCACGACGACGGGCCTCTTCTTGTGACTGCATCCGTGCTTCTTCGGCTTCCCGAAGCAGCTTGGCCTGCAATTCCTGACGTGTCAGCAAAGAATCCTGCGGTGCCGCCCTTTGAACAGGCGGAGGTGGAGGCGGTGGAGGGGCAACCTCGACAACCGCTTCAGTCAAAGGCGCTTCAGCTTCACCTGGCTTGCCGAGAATGCGGCGACGCTTCACCTCAACGACAACCGTGTTGGATCGGCCATGGCTAAAGCTTTGTTTTACTTGGCCGGTCTCAACCGTCCGCTTCAACCCGAGTGGCGCGCGCATTCCTAATTTTGGCTTTTCCGTTTCGCTCATTCGACTGCCCTAACACCCTTCATCTTCAATATCTGCGCCAACGACGTCCGAAAGCGGCGATGAACCTTGCGAGTTACTTTCGCAAGGCGCAACCGCCGCTGCACGTCCGATAAAACTATGCCACTTGTTCAGTGCTTCACCCACACGAGCCGCAGCTTGCGCATTGATGATGGCAATATGAACGCAATTTTCCCGCCCAAGCGCGTTGCTCAGTATAGCGCGATCAACACTCAACACCAACCCCGTCTTACCGGAACCTTCAGCGTCAGAGCCGACGCGCCAAGCTTGATCAAGCTTGCCATTGCCGTCAGCGCTCGCATCGGCTGCATGTAAAAGCATATGCACCTGCCCACCGCGCGCCGCCTGAATGATTTTTTCCGAGCCGGTCAGCAGCGTGCCACTACGCGCCTCAAGCCCCAGTCGGTCAAGCGCGTTGCGTTCAAGCGCCGCTTCAACCCGCGCAGGCAGATCAGGCGCGATCACAATCTCGCCGGTTTTGAATGCACGCGCCAAAGCGCCCTTGAGCTTGCCCTTGGCGAGCGCGGTTTCGAGCGTTGCCCTGTCGACGCCGATCCACGCCCCACGCCCCGGCGCTCGCGCACGGACATCAGGTGCAATACTGCCATCGGAGCCGAGCGCAAGCCGGATCAGCCCGGCACGCGCACCATGTTCACCCGTAATGATGCAGCGGCGCTCTGCTAGCGTATCGGTCTCATTGGGAAGGGGCCGCATCAGCGTCTCCCTCATCTTCAAACCAATGCGCACGAGCCGCCATGATGATTTCATTGCCCTGTTCTTCGGACAAATTATATTCGGCAAGCACGCCGCCCTTTGGTTCAGGCGCGCCGGGCTTACGGCGCGGTTCAACCCGCTTTTTCTGAACCAGTTCATCGGTCGCAAGATCAGCCAGATCATCAAGCGTCTTGATCCCAGCCTTACCCAGCGTGACGAGCATCGCTTCGGTCAGATGCGGCATTTCAGCAATTGAATCTTCAACGCCGAGTGAACGCCGTTCCTTACGGTTAGTTTCCTCACGGCGATCAAGCGCTTCTTGCGCACGATTCTGAAGTTCGGCGGCAAGCTCGGGATCAAAGCCTTCAATCTCGGCAATTTCACCAACATCGACATAGGCGACTTCTTCAAGCGCCCCAAAGCCTTCAGCGACCAGAAGCTGTGCCAGTGTTTCATCAACATCAAGCTCGGTCTGGAACATTTCGGAGCGGTCGACAAATTCCTTCTGCCGCTTTTCATTGGCATCGGCTTCAGTCAGAATATCAATCGCCGAACCGGTAAGCTGTGAGGCAAGCCGGACATTCTGGCCACGACGGCCGATTGCAAGGCTCAACTGATCATCAGGAACGACGACTTCAATCCGGCCTTCTTCTTCATCGATCACAACGCGCGCAACCGTTGCTGGCTGGAGCGCGTTGACGACGAAGGTCGCCACATCATCTGACCAGGGGATGATGTCGATTTTTTCGCCCTGCATTTCCTGAACGACGGCCTGAACGCGGCTGCCCTTCATGCCGACGCACGCGCCGACGGGATCGATTGAGCTATCGCGGCTGATCACACCAATCTTGGCGCGGCTGCCGGGATCGCGCGCAGCGGCTTTGATTTCGATGATGCCATCATAAATTTCGGGCACTTCTTGCGCGAACAGCTTCTTCATGAAATCAGGGTGTGAACGCGAAAGGAAAATCTGCGGCCCGCGATTTTCGCGCACAACGCGCAAAATCAATGAGCGCACCCGCTCCCCAACGCGCGCCACTTCGCGCGGGATTTGCTGGTCACGGCGGATCACGCCTTCGGCCCGGCCAAGATCAACCACGACATGGCCAAACTCAACGCGCTTGATCACGCCAGTGATAATCTCACCCGCGCGGTCTTTGAATTCATCATATTGCCGCTCACGCTCGGCATCGCGGACTTTCTGGAAAATCACCTGCTTGGCGGCTTGGGCGGCAATCCGGCCAAACTCAATCGGCGGCAGCGGATCAACGATGAAATCGCCCATTGCCGCATCTTTTTGCAGCTTCTGCCCATCTGTTAGGCTGACCTGCTTAAAATAATCGTCAACCTGTTCCACCACTTCCACCACGCGCCACAAGCGCATGTCGCCCGTTTGTGGATCAATCTTGGCACGAATGTCATTTTCAGCACCGTAACGGGCGCGGGCGGCACGCTGGATCGCGTCCTCCATCGCCTCGATCACAATCGTACGGTCGATCAGTTTTTCCTTCGCGACCGAATCCGCAATTGCCAGCAATTCGGCCTTATTGGCAGAAATGACGTTGGACATATTCGACTACCCTTCCACTTGTATTTTGTCTGCGCCATCGCTCGAAAGCGGCGCGGTTGCCTTAATCAGCGCATCGGTCAAAAGCAGCTTAGCGGTGCGGATCGATGCGAACGGAACACGCACTTCACCAAGCTTTTCAACCGAAATCCAAATATCTTCGCCGTCTGGATCATTCCCAACCAGACGACCTTCAAAAACCTTGCGCCCATCCTGCGCATCGCTGAGCCGCAGCCGCGCATCAAAACCCGCCCAATCGGCATAATCCTCAAAACGAGTCAGCGGCCGATCAATGCCGGGAGAGCTCACCTCAAGCCGGTACGCATGTTCAATCGGATCGACCTCATCAAAAATATCTGACAGCCGCCGTGAAAGCGCGGCACAATCATCAAGCACCAACTGGCGCGTATCAGGCCGCTCTGCCATTACTTGCAAGGTTGGATCACTCGTCCCGCCGAACATCGCGATGCGCACGATTTTCAAGCCCAAGGCCTCAGCCTCGGGTTCAATCAGTGCAGTCAACGCGGCGATATCGGCCATTAAAATCTTTCGTTCAAAACATGCGTCTTTGCCACCGGTTCCTAGTGGAGCCAGCCTCGAACTGTTACCAATGTCGAGAAGAAACTTCCCAGTAATACAATGACGGCTAAAGTGCAAGCAGAGTCTGGCGGAGTAAGCTCAACAGCCTTATCATGCGATCATCTTCAATCAGGAAAACCCGATGCACAGAATCACCCTTGCGATTGCGCTTCCCCTTCTCCTCAGCGCCTGCGGGAATAGCGATGCACGAAAACTTGAGGCCGGCGCGCCCTTTACCATGACCGAAATTGCACGTTTTGATGAGCCGTGGGCGATGGTCTTCCTCCCCGATGGCCGTGCGCTGGTCACTGAAAAGGCGGGCGAGCTGATATTATGGAGCGGCAAAGGGCCAACCAAGGTGAGTGTTTCTGGCACCCCCAAGCCCGTTTACGGCGGACAAGGCGGGCTCGGCGATGTCATTCTTCACCCGCAATTTGCGACCAACGGCATAATCTATCTTAGTTGGATTGAAGGTGAACGCGGCGGGCTTGGTGCGGTCGTTGGCCGCGCAAAATTGGTTGAAGAAGGCGGCGCGGCACGAATCGAAGACATCAGCATCGTCTGGCGGCAAGCCCCCAAAGTTTCCGGGCGCGGCCATTTTGGCCACCGTATCGCATTTGGCCCTGACGGAATGCTCTATATCTCAAGCGGTGAGCGGCAGAAATTTGATCCAGCACAAGATATGAGCGTCAACCTCGGCAAGGTTATTCGCCTCAAGGACGACGGCAGCATCCCCAGCGACAATCCATTTCATGCAAAAGGCGGAGTCACTGCACAAATCTGGTCACTCGGCCACCGCAACCCGCTCGGCCTAGCTTTCGCACCAGACGGGACGCTGTGGGACAGCGAAATGGGGCCAGCGGGCGGCGACGAGCTCAACCTAGTCAAACGCGCCGCCAATTATGGCTATCCCAAAGTCTCCAACGGCAGCCATTATGACGGTCGCGACATCCCCGATCATTCGCCTGCTGACGGTTTCGCCGCGCCCAAAGCATGGTGGAATCCAAGCATTTCGCCGGGCAGCCTGATGATTTATTCGGGCAGCATGTTCCCGCAGTGGAAAGGCGACGCCTTCATCGGCGCGCTGAGCGGAGCAGCCCTGATCCGCGTTGACCTGAACGGTGAAAATGCCGCCAAGGCTGACGCATGGGACATGGAAATGCGCGTCCGTGAAGTCGAACAAGGCCCCGACGGCGCGATCTGGCTTTTAGAGGATGGCGACAACGGACGGTTATTGCGGCTGACCGCAAAGGCGAGTCCAGCGGACAAGTAGAATCTGGAGCAGGTAAAGGGCCAATTATTGTTCAGGATGTCAGGCGCACAGATTATGCTTGATGCTCTTGCCGAACTCGGAATTGCCAGAGCCGCCATGAATATCGGGATTATTTACCCGCGTAAGATCGACCTGTTGAACTGGCAATAGTAGGGGTGAACCGTGTATGAAGTGCAGCGATTGGCCACCACCCTGTCAATGTTTCATATGCTAACCTGGAGAATTTGCCCATGAAGACCCGCGCCGCTGTTGCCTTTGAAGCGAAAAAGCACCTGGAAATTGTCGAGCTTGATCTCGAAGGGCCGAAGGCTGGTGAAGTGTTGGTTGAGATCATGGCGACCGGCATCTGCCACACTGACGCCTACACGCTCGACGGGCTAGACAGTGAAGGTCTGTTCCCGTCGGTGCTTGGTCACGAAGGCGCAGGCATCGTACGCGAGATTGGCGAGGGCGTCACCAGCGTAAAGCCCAGCGACCATGTGATCCCGCTTTACACGCCCGAATGCGGCAAATGCAAAACCTGCCTGTCAGGAAAATCGAACCTGTGCACCGCGATCCGCGCGACTCAAGGCAAAGGTCTAATGCCCGATGGGACAACGCGGTTCAGCTATAAAGGCCAGCCAATCTATCATTACATGGGCTGTTCGACCTTTTCCAACTTCACCGTTCTGCCAGAGATTGCAGTAGCGAAAATACGCGCCGACGCACCATTTCAAACCAGTTGCTACATCGGTTGCGGTGTAACCACTGGTGTCGGTGCGGTTACAAATACGGCAAAGGTGCAGCCGGGGGATAATGTGATTGTGTTCGGACTCGGCGGCATTGGCCTTAACGTGCTGCAAGGCGCAAAGATGGCAGGCGCGAATATGATTGTCGGCGTCGATATCAATCCAGCGCGTGAGGAATGGGGCAAGAAGTTCGGGATGACCCATTTCGTCAACCCGAAAGAGGTGAATGGTGATATCGTTCAGCATCTTGTCGTGCTCACCGATGGCGGCGCTGACTATACATTCGATTGCACCGGCAATACCACGGTGATGCGGCAGGCACTCGAAGCCTGCCATCGCGGTTGGGGCACCAGCATCATCATCGGCGTGGCCGAAGCTGGCAAGGAAATCAGCACGCGCCCGTTCCAGTTGGTTACCGGGCGCAACTGGCGCGGAACGGCCTTCGGTGGTGCGAAAGGCCGAACCGATGTACCCAAGATCGTTGACCTCTATATGGATGGCACAATCCAGATTGACCCGATGATTACTCATGTGCTGACGCTGGACGAGATCAACAAGGGCTTTGATCTGATGCACGCGGGCGAAAGCATCCGCAGCGTCGTGGTATTTTGACTAACGAAGCAACAAATAATATCATGGTTTATTAATGTCATCCATCGCAGCTATTTTGGCCGAACATGATGGGCGAGAGGGGCCGCTCCTCCCGATCCTGCACGATCTCCAAAAAGCGTTCGGCCATATCAGCGAAGATGCGATGCGCGAAATTGCCAGCGCGCTCAATCTTACCCGCGCCGAAGTGTACGGCGTGGTCAGCTTCTATCATGATTTCCGCAAGGAAGCCGAAACCCGCCCCGTAATAAAGCTATGCCGCGCAGAAGCCTGCAAAGCGCGGGGTGTCGAGGCATTGATGCCCGTGGCCTTGGCGCAAAACAGCGTTAAAGTAGAAGCAGTGTACTGCCTTGGCCTTTGCGCTGTTGGCCCGGCGGCCATGATTGGAGACACGGTGTATGCTAGGCTTGATGCCGAACGGTTGACGGCGCTGATGGCGAGCACATGAAGATCCGCATATCCGATGATGCCGTGGCGTTAGCATGCGGAGCCGATGCGTTAGCGGATGCCTTTGCCGCAGCGGGTGCCGAAGTCGAGCGCGTATCCAGTTGGGGTATGCACTGGCTTGAGCCGCTCGTTGATGTCAATGGAATGGGCTATGGCGCGGTATCGGTCGATCAGGTCGCCGCGATCATTGCGGGGACGGCGACTTCGTTTGGCCGGATTGAAGAGCATCCGTTCATTGCAAGACAAACCCGCCTCACCTTCGTACGGGCTGGTAAGACCCGCCCAACCTCGCTTGATGACTATTATGCAAACGAAGGCTGGTGTGGCCTTGCCAAGGCGCGCGAAATAGGCGCGGAGGCGACTATAGCAGCGGTGCTCGAATCCGGGCTGCGCGGGCGCGGGGGCGCGGGGTTTCCAGCCGGGACAAAGTGGAAGACCGTCGCAGGTGCCGCCGCCGATCAAAAATATATCGTCTGCAACGCCGATGAAGGTGACAGCGCGACTTTTGCTGACCGGATGGTAATGGAGGGCGACCCCTTCATGCTGATTGAAGGCATGGCCATTGCCGGTTTCGCCGTCGGCGCGAGCAAGGGCTTTGCGTATATCCGATCCGAATATCCGCACGCCATTGCCAAAATGGAGACCGCCATCAAGTTATGCGCGCATCTGGTCGCACCGTTCGAGATCGAAGTGCGCGTCGGTGCCGGTGCCTATGTCTGCGGCGAAGAAACGTCTTTGCTCAACAGCCTTGAAGGGAAGCGCGGCGAGGTTCGTGCGAAGCCGCCGTTGCCGGCACTTGAGGGGCTGTTTGGGGAACCCACCGTGGTCAACAATGTGCTGACGCTTGCAGCGGTGCCGTGGATATTGACCCACGGTGGCCAAGCTTATGCCGCGTTCGGCATGGGACGTTCCAAGGGCACCATGCCGGTGCAATTGGCGGGCAATGTCAAACATGGTGGCCTGTTTGAAATCGCATTTGGCATCACATTGGGCGAACTCGTAAACGACATCGGCGGCGGCACCGAAAGTGGACGCCCGGTGCGCTGCGTTCAGGTTGGCGGGCCGCTTGGAGCCTATATTCCACCTGCCCTATTTGATTTGCCGTTTGATTATGAAGCCTTCAGCACCGCCGATGCACTAATTGGCCACGGCGGGATCACGGTGTTCGACAACACCGTCGATATGGCGCAAATGGCGCGTTTCGCCATGGAATTCTGCGCGATTGAAAGCTGCGGCAAATGCACCCCCTGCCGTTTGGGCAGCACACGCGGCATGGAAACGCTCGACCAGATTATCGCAGGCAGAAATGTCGAGGTCAATCTTGCGCTGATCGCCGATTTGTCCGAAACGATGAAGTTTGGTTCGCTCTGCGCGCTGGGCGGCTTCACCCCCTATCCGGTGATGAGCGCAATCAAATATTTTCCTGAGGATTTTGTGGTAAGAGAGCGTTCATGACGTATCAATCGCAAGATGATTTCGGAACACCGGCAAGCCGTTCAGACGAAATGCTAAGTTGCGTAATTGATGGTCGTGCTGTCACCGTTCCAGCCGGAACCAGCATCATGCGCGCGGCGGCCGAACAGGGCACATCAATCCCCAAACTATGCGCGACGGATAGCGTAAAAAGCTTTGGATCATGCCGCTTATGTCTTGTTGAAATCGAAGGGCGCAAAGGCACACCCGCAAGTTGCACAACACCCGTCGAACCCGGCATGGTGGTGCATACGCAAACGCCGCATCTGGCGAAGCTGCGCAAGGGCGTGATGGAACTCTACATTTCCGATCACCCGCTCGATTGCCTCACCTGCGCCGCCAACGGTGACTGCGAATTACAGGATCAGGCTGGTGCAGTTGGCCTGCGTGATGTGCGCTACGACGTGCAGTCTCATCATTTGGGTCAGGCAAAGGATCATTCCAATCCTTATTTCGACTTTGACCCTTCGAAATGTATCACCTGCTCACGCTGCGTCCGCGCGTGTGATGAGGTGCAGGGCACGCTCGCGCTCACGGTGGAAGGGCGTGGCTGGGACTCCAAGATTTCAGCAGGCCTCGCGAGTGACAATTTCCTTGGCTCAGAATGCGTGTCGTGCGGTGCCTGTGTTCAAGCCTGCCCGACTGCGACGCTGGTTGAAAAAAAGATTGTCGAGGTCGGCACGCCCGAGCGCAGCGTTATCACCACATGTGCTTATTGCGGGGTCGGCTGCACCTTCCGCGCCGAAATGCGCGGCGAACAAATGGTACGCATGGTTCCCCATAAGGATGGCAAAGCAAATCGTGGGCATAGCTGCGTCAAGGGCCGCTTTGCCTGGGGCTATGCCCAGCATCAGGAACGCATCCTCAAACCCATGATCCGCAAGTCAGTCAGCGATCCATGGGTCACGGTCGAATGGGATGAGGCCTTTGCCTACACCGTATCCGAACTGAAGCGGATCAGCGAGGCATATGGCAAGCATGCGCTCGGCGGCATTACCTCAAGCCGGTGCACCAATGAAGAAACCTTCCTCGTCCAGAAGCTGGTGCGGGCGGGGTTTGGCAATAACAATGTCGATACCTGCGCCCGCGTTTGCCACTCGCCGACTGGATATGGTCTGAAAACGACATTCGGGACGAGTGCTGGCACTCAGGATTTTGACAGCGTCGAAGATTGCGATGTCATCCTGATCATCGGTGCCAATCCAACTGACGCCCACCCCGTCTTTGCGAGCCGGATGAAGCGCCGCCTGCGCGGGCAGGATGGACGGCCGGGTGCGAAGCTGATCGTCATTGATCCGCGCCGTACAGATATTGTCCGTTCACCGCATATCGAAGCGCAACATCACCTCGCCCTGCGTCCCGGCACCAATGTCGCGGTGTTGACCGCAATGGCGCATGTGATCGTTACCGAAGCTCTGGCTGACGAAGCGTTTATCAAGTTACGCTGCGATTGGGATGAATATAGTCATTGGGCAGAATTCGTCTCGAACGCACGCAACAGCCCTGAACATCTGCAACCCGTCACCTTGGTCGATGCCGAGGAATTGCGCGCGGCAGCGCGGCTTTATGCCACGGGCGATAATGGCGCGATCTATTATGGCCTTGGCGTTACCGAGCATTCGCAAGGCAGCTCGACCGTTATGGCAATTGCCAACCTTGCCATGGCGACAGGCAATATTGGACGACGCGGTGTCGGCGTAAATCCGCTTCGCGGCCAGAACAATGTGCAGGGCGCATGCGATATGGGAAGCTTCCCGCATGAGCTATCGGGCTATCGCCACATCAGCGACGGCGATGCACGGCGCTTGTTTGAGGCAGACTGGGGCGTACCGCTTGATCCTGAGCCTGGCCTTCGCATCCCCAATATGCTCGACGCCGCAGTCGATGGCGTGTTCAAGGCGCTCTATGTACAGGGTGAGGATATCCTCCAGTCAGATCCCAACACCAAACATGTGTCGGCAGGGCTGGCGGCGATGGAATGCGTGATCGTCCATGATCTTTTTCTCAATGAAACCGCGAATTATGCGCATATCTTCCTTCCTGGATCGACCTTCCTCGAAAAGAACGGCACCTTTACCAATGCCGAACGCCGCATCCAGCCGGTGCGCAAGGTGATGACGCCCCTAAACGGGCTGGAGGATTGGGAAGTGACTCAAGGGCTAGCGCAAGCGATGGGGCTTGATTGGCACTATAGCCATCCGTCCGAAATTATGGACGAAATTGCGCGCTTGACGCCAAGTTTTGCAGGTGTGTCCTTTAATCGCCTCAATGAAACCGGCTCTCTGCAATGGCCCGTTACGCCAGATGCGCCCGATGGTTCTCCAATCATGCATGTTGATGGATTCGTACGGGGCAAAGGCAGGTTCGTTGTTACCGATTATGTGCCGACCGATGAAAAGACCGGCCCGCGCTTCCCACTGTTGCTCACCACCGGACGCATATTATCGCATTACAATGTTGGCGCACAAACACGGCGCACCGAAAATGTTGCTTGGCATCCTGAAGATTTGCTCGAAATTCACCCTGTTGACGCCGAAGATCGCGGCGTAAAAACCGGCGATTGGGTTAAGCTGGCGAGCCGCGCTGGCGAAACGACCTTGCGCGCAACGGTGACTGACCGGGTCGCGCCGGGCGTCGTCTATACAACATTCCACCATGCGGTAACGCAGGCCAATGTCGTAACAACCGACTATAGCGACTGGGCAACAAATTGCCCCGAATATAAGGTTACCGCAGTCCAGATCAGCGCATCCAACGGCCCAACCGACTGGCAGGAAGACTATGAGGCCCTGTCCGAACGATCCCGCCGGATTGTAGCCAAAGTGCCCGCCGAGTGAGTACAGTCGAACACATTGTCTATATGGCCAACCAGATTGCGGCCAATCTTGCGACAGACAAAGATCCTGTGCGCGCCATTGTAAACCACATCGAGCTATTCTGGGATCCCCGGATGAAGGCGCTGATCAAAGCGCATGGGGATGTGGGCCTCTCTCCCAATGCGGCCGCCGCGATTGAGCAAATTGCCAAACAGCATGGCCCAGGCTGAGTTGGGATCAACACGCTTTCGCTTTTCGGTTTTGAAGCCGGGAGACCAAGCAAATGGCACTGTAGAGCGCGCCATCATCGCCGAAACGCCTATCGCGATTGAGTTTAACGGAATTGGTTACGCCGTAATGATGGCGACGCCGCTAGATTTAAATGACTTCGCGATCGGTTTCAGCCTTGCCGAAGGTCTGATCGATGCCCCGCATCAAATATTTTCTATCGATAGCCAACCAACCGCGCAGGGCTGGATTCTGCGTGTGCAACTCCCTCCTGACAAAGCCCAACGCGTGATAGACCGCGCGCGTCAACGCGTATCAGAGAGCAGTTGCGGCCTGTGTGGCATGGACAATCTCGATGAGGTGATGCGCCCTTTGCCTCAAGTCAGCGCGACGATGGATTTGCAAAAGGCCGCAATATTTTCAGCACTGAACGATCTGCGCGCGCATCAGCCACTCAGCGTCGCAACAGGCACATCGCATGCCGCCGCATTTTGTGCGCCTGACGGAAGGATTCTGATGGTGCGTGAAGATGTCGGACGCCACAACGCACTCGATAAATTGATTGGCGCGCTTGCCGCCAACGCAATCGCGGCATCAAGCGGCTTTATCGTGCTGACGGCACGGTGCAGCTTTGAACTGGTGCAGAAGACAATCCTCGCAAACTGCCCCGCATTGGTGACGATTTCAGCCGCAACCGATCTGGCAATCGCGACTGCTGCAAAGCATAACCTCACGCTTGTCAGCCTAGCCCGCCCGGATGAAGCATTGGTCGACGGGGGTATCGGCGTGGAGCTTCAGATAAGATAAGGGTTATCTGTGGTGGACGGTGTTAGCGGTTCGCACCGTGCTCCAATGATATTTGGCACGGTCGCCATCTCCCTCAAATTCCCTCTTGCGACTCAGGCAAAAAAGGCACAGCCTCTCAAATCTAAGCGCGCTTGTGCGCCTGTCGCCAAATGCGCGCCCCTCTTGAGGAAGAAGGAGGCACGGATAATGGCAAGCACCATCAACGGCATTAGGGCCATTGCCCTAGCGGGACCAGCAGGTGCCGGGAAAACCAGTCTTGCCGAAGCGCTGCTCTATGCGAGTGGCGCTATTTCACGTCAGGGCACGGTTGAGGCGGGCACCAGCGTTGGCGATGCCAGCCCAGAGGCGCGGGCGCGGCGCGGATCGACCGAGCTAAACCTCATGCGCTTTGACTATCTGGGCGATGGCTTCGCTCTGCTTGATGCGCCGGGTTCAGTGAGCTTTGCCGCCGATGCTCAGGCAGCACTTGCGCAGGCCGATATGGCGGTGGTTGTGGTTGATCCCGATCCCGCACGCGCCGCTCTGGCCGAGCCAATACTGCGCCAGATTGAAGCGATGGGCCTGCCCCACGCGATTTTCGTTAACAAGATTGATGCCGCCAAGGGACGCATCCGCGATTTGCTTGAGGCGCTCCAGCCGCTGAGCACTGCACCCTTAATCGCGCGGCAAATCCCAATCCGTGAGGGCGGCGCGATTACCGGTTTTGTCGATTTGGCGCTTGAACGTGCATTTCACTATGTGCCAGGCAAGCCGTCTGAGCAAATTGCGATTCCAGCCGGTCTCGCCGTGCGTGAAGCAAGCGAGCGCTTCCATATGCTCGAAACGCTTGCCGATCACGACGATGCGCTACTTGAGCAATTGCTTTCTGATGAGGTGCCTGATCTTCAGACCGTTTTTGCCGATCTCGTAAACGAGACGCGGGCTGGGCTGGTCGTGCCGGTAATGTTTGGCTCAGCACTCAATGGATTCGGGATTCGCCGTCTGCTCAAGATGCTGCGCCACGAAGCGCCTACCCCGCGTGAGACTGCCATGCGGATTGGGCTCAACGGCGTGAGCGCACGCATTTTTAAGATTGCCAATGGCGGAGCGGTCGGGCGGCTTGCACTGGCCCGCGTACTTGGCGACGGCCTTGACGAGGGCGCAGAGTTGATCGCAAGCGGCGGGGAGACCGTCCGCGCGGGCGCTTTGTTCACAGTACAGGGCGATAAAACGACAAAGCTCAGCCGTGCCCAAGGCGGTGATATTATCGCCATCGCCAAGGCTGATAATGCTAAACCGGGAATGCTCTTGGGACGGCAAGCCCATAATGATATATCCGCCGAGTTGATCACCCTGCCCCCGCGCAACGCCGCAATCACGATTTCCACGCGTGATCGCAAGGATGATGTCCGCCTCTCGACCGCGCTTCATAAGCTTGCAGAAGAAGACCCCGCGCTTGATTGGGGGCATGATGATCTAAGCCACGCGACCCTGCTGCGCGGGATTAATGATGAGCATCTCAGCGTCACCATCGCCAAGCTCAAAAGGCGTTATGGCTTTGAAGTTGATGTCAGCGCACCCCGTATTGCGCACAAAGAATCCATTCGAGGCAGCATCACGCAGCGCGGACGGCACAAGAAGCAATCGGGCGGACATGGCCAATACGGCGACGTTGTGATCGAACTGCGCCCACTCCCGCGTGGCGCAGGCTTCCAGTTTGATGACCGCATCACCGGCGGCGCGATTCCCAAGCAATGGATCCCCGCAGTTGAACAAGGTGTGCGCGATGCGATGGGAAAAGGGCCGCTTGGTTTTCCCGTGGTTGATGTCGCGGTCACGCTAGTCGATGGATCATTCCACAGCGTTGATAGCTCCGAACTCGCGTTCCGCATTGCCGGGCGAACAGCAATGGCCGAAGCGCTGACACAGTGCTCGCCTTACCTGCTCGAACCCATCTGCCACCTCTCCATCGACACGCCAAGTGGCGCGACATCAAAAGCAAGCTCGGTCGTTTCGAGCAGGCGCGGCCAGATATTGGGCATCGGCAGCCACCCCTTATGGCTCCGATGGGATAGGGTTGAGGCAATAATCCCTGAAGCGAGCCTAGCCGGATTAGACGCCGAACTCCGTTCACTCAGCCAAGGCCTCGCGAGCTTTACCGCGCACTATGATCATGTCGCTGAACTTAGCGGTCGGTTGGCCGATGATGTGGTAAAAGCAGCGGCAGGATGACATGCGTTGGAGCGGGTGAAGGGAATCGAACCCTCGTCACTTGCTTGGGAAGCAAAAGCTCTACCATTGAGCTACACCCGCGATGAAGTTCCCATAATCGGCGCTTGCGCACTTGTCGAGCCGCCCGCATGATGGATGGCGAAACAGGAGACTATATGAATATTCTTGAAATGATTTATTCGGCGTGCAGCACATTGGCGATGATCGGCTGGCTGGCGCTGGTGTTGGCGCCGCTCAACCGGGGTTATGCCATCCCGTTTGCGCGCGGCGCGGCGCTGATCCTAGCGGTCGCCTATCTCACACAACTGTTCACGATTACGCAGGATACCGGCGGCGATTTCTTTACACTGGCTGGCGTCAGTACATTGTTCACGATGCCCGGCAATGTGATGCTTGGCTGGACGCATTATCTGGCGTTTGATCTGTTTATCGGCAGTTGGGAAGTTGAGGACTCGGCACAGCGCGGCATTCCGCATTGGTTGGTGATCCCGTGCCTTGGGCTGACGTTTATGTTTGGGCCGATTGGTTTGCTCGCTTATTTCATCATTCGCACGCTGTGGCGGCAGAAGGCTTTGCCCGCCCTATGAGCTGGCAAAAGGAAGTCGATGAGATTGCGCGGCGCGGTGCGCTTGCCGAGCAGATGGGCGGCCCGGAAAAGCTGAAGAAGCAGAAAGCCGATGGAAAGCTCAATGCGCGGCAACGGATTGCGAGTCTGGTCGACAAGGGCAGTTTCCGCGAAGTCGGCAAACTTGGCGGCGCGGTCACTTATGATGACAAGGGCGAACTGACCGCCTTTCTCCCCTCAAACATGATCTTTGGGCGGGCGAAAATTGAGGGGCGCCCGGTCGTCATCCAAAGTGATGATTTTACCGTGCGCGGCGGGGCGGCGGATGCCGCGATCCACGGTAAGCTGGTGCAGGCCGAGAAGATGGCGGGCGAATACCGGATGCCGCTCGTCCGCATGATTGAGGGCACCGGCGGCGGCGGATCAGTCAAAACGCTGGAAACGATGGGGCACACCTATGTGCCCGAGGTTCCGGGGTTTGAACTGATGGTCGATAATCTCTCGATCATCCCCATCGTCGCGCTTGGACTTGGCCCGGTTGCCGGGCTTGGCGCAGGGCGACTCGTGATGAGCCATTATAGCCTGCTCGTCAAAGGCATGAGCCAACTCTTCGTCGCTGGCCCGCCAGTGGTCGCAGCGGTGGGCGAAAAGCGGACGAAGGAAGAGCTTGGCGGATCGCATATCCACGCCAAAAACGGCGCGATAGATGATGAGGTCGAGAGCGAGGCTGATGCTTTCGCCCGCGCCCGGGCGTTCCTCTCTTATTTGCCCTCCTCGGTTCATGAATTGCCCGTGCAGACGCCGACCAAAGACAAGCCCGACCGCCGCGACCCAAGCCTGATCAATGCTGTCCCGCGCGATCTACGCAATCTGTATAAAGTGCGGCCAATTATCGAGGCGATTGTCGATATCGGCAGCTTCTTTGAAATCGGGCGGCAGCATGGCCCTTCAATCGTCACTGGCTTTGCCCGGCTTGATGGCTATCCGGTGGCCGTGATGGCGAGTGACCCGATGGTGCTCGGCGGGCTATGGACGGCGGCAACCGCGCGCAAGGTCGAACGCTTCGTTGACCTTGCCGATACCTTCCACCTGCCCATCGTCCATCTGGTTGATAACCCCGGCTTCATGATCGGGCGCAAGGCCGAGGAAGACGGCACGATCCGTTACGGCAGCCGCGCGATGATGGCGGTGTATCAAAGCAAAGTGCCCATCGCCGTCGTCGTGATGCGCAAAGCCTATGGCATGGGCGGCAGCGCGCCCGCGAACCTCAGCCGCACCAAATGGCGCTTCGCCTGGCCAAGCGGCGATTGGGGCAGCCTGCCCATCTCGGGCGGGTTGGAGGCAGCCTATCGCGGCGAGCTTGAGGCCTCGGACAATCCCAAGGCGCTGCTCAAAGACATTACCGAACGCCTCAACCACGTCCGCTCCCCCTTCCGGACAGCGGAGAAATTCGGGATCGAGGATATCATTGATCCCCGCGACACAAGGCCGATGCTGTGCGAGTTTATTGAGGCGGCGTACCGGGTGCTTGAGCCGGGGGTGCGCGGGCGTGGGTGGCGGTGTTGAATTCCCAATCGCGTTCGGGCTGCAGAATTTAGCTATTCAAAAACAGCCTAAGTAACCTGCGTGTTTCTCCAACCATCAATATGTGGATAAATGGATAGTCTAAGCTATACTGTTTTTCTAAAAAATCAGGCCGAAGGTTCAGCTCCAAAATCCCCAATGCGGGGTATAATCTACGATTTGGCCATCCGAGTTGCATACCCATTTCAGGCACTGAAGCCCAGTCATCTTGTACTGCCAACGCGAGCGAGGCTAACGTTTTGGCATCATCAATTGGAGATGAATTTCGTCGAAGCGGATCAATTGACGCAAAAAGCTTTGGTTTAGTGAAAAAACCGTCGTTTCCGTTCCGTGTGTTTGGATTGGATGGCCCCAATAATATCCAATTTGCATATGATAATTCAGCTAGCGCTTCATCGATATCATGCCCTGCTAAAGTCGGATAGCGCGCTAAAATATCGGCTTCGCTAATGTTAACATACCCCTTCGCTTCAACATCAATTTCGGCAGCCAAAACCGCGATTGCCCAAGCAAAGCTGTCGGGATTGATGTGCGATAGGCCTAAAAACGTGTTTAACCAATTTAGTTGGCGCGTAACGCTCTCTTGCCAAGTACGTTCTTCGACCGCGTTAATATCAGGGAAAAACTCATCGATAACTTCGCTAACTAACGAGCCGACACCGGGTACAGCCCCTCCAATGCCGCGAGCAACGCGCTTTATCAATCTACCATTCGGCAGATCTTCAGGCATTTGGATCGGCGGCTGATTTGTATAAAGTTCGTTTGTCATGAGCCATCAAATAGGCACTCAATTTCCTATTTCAAATGGATAGGGTCGCTTTTGAACCACACAACAAAAAACGGCCCCGGAAGTTTCCCCCCGAGGCCGTTCTTATAACTAACACTCCAAACCCGAAAACTACCGCTTCGAGAATTGGAAACTCTTCCGAGCCTTTGCCTTGCCGTATTTCTTACGTTCTACGGTGCGGCTGTCGCGGGTGAGGAAGCCAGCGGCTTTCACGGGTGCGCGCAGGGCGGGTTCATACTTGGTGAGTGCTTGGCTGATGCCGTGCTTGACGGCACCTGCCTGGCCCGAAAGGCCACCGCCTTTGACGGTGCAGATCACATCGAACTGATCCTTGCGATCAGTCACTTCAAACGGCTGGTTGATCACCAGACGCAGCGTTGGCCGCGCGAAATAGCTGTTCTGATCGCGGCCATTGACGATGACGCGGCCTGTGCCGGGCATGATCCAGACGCGGGCGACGGCATCCTTACGGCGGCCAGTGGCATAAGAACGGCCCTGCGCATCGACGATGCGTTCGCGCAGCGGCATAGTTGGCAGGACAACAACCGGTGCGACAGGCGCATCGATTTCGACTGTGGTGGCAGCCGCAACAGGAGCCGCAACGGGTGCCGCACCAGTAAGGCCAGCAAGATCGGAGAGTGATTGACGATTATCAGACATTATGCACCCACCTTATTCTTGCGGTTCATTGCGCCGATATCGAGCGGCTCTGGGTTTTGGGCGACATGAGGATGCTCAGTGCCCGCAAAGATGCGCAGGCTGCGCATCTGATCACGGCCAAGCGGGCCGCGCGGGATCATCCGCTCAACGGCCTTTTCGATCACACGCTCAGGAAAGCGGCCTTCGAGGACTTTGCCAGCGGTAATGCTCTTGATCCCGCCAGGGTGGCCGGTGTGGCGATAGTAGATTTTCTGCGCGAGCTTGCGGCCCGTGAAGCGCACCTTATCCGCGTTGATGATGATGACATTGTCACCGCAATCAACGTGTGGGGTGTAGCTTGGCTTATGCTTGCCACGCAGGATATTGGCGACGATTGAGGCCATACGACCAACAACCAAACCTTCGGCATCAATGATATGCCATTTCTTTTCCACATCCATCGGACGAACCGACTTTGTGGTCTTCATCAGAGCCTTCATGGCACCAGACCTCATAAAAATAGAAACGCGCCAGCGGGACGCCAGCGCGGTTGAGCGGCCTAATGCGCGAACAGGGGCTATTCGTCAAGGAAAATGGGGCGTTTCTCGACGGGTATTATGATACCATGCAATTTCCAGTCGCGATTCCGATCAAAAAACCGGCAGATTGCCCAAAATATCATCGAACCCCTGCCCAAGAACCAGTCGTCTTACCCGCCGGTCATCCTGATCACTTTCCACATCAAGCAATGCCACATCCTTTAGCCGGTCGATCATGATATAAAACGCGCGATAGGATAGCGGTGAATCGAGCATAGCTTCCTTTATCGAGACCGAACGATTGACCATTATATAAAATAAAAGCCGCGCCGACGGGCGGAGCGCCGACGCATCAAGTTTTTCGATAAAGAAATTATCAATCTGCAAGATCTGCGCCGCTGTTTCAAATAAGCCGTCCCTGACTGTTTCTGTTACAATAGCGCGAGGCAATTTCCGCATCCGGGTACGCGACACTCTTTTCGTTTTCAACTTAATTCCCCTGAAAAGGACTGATAACAACAGAACCTCCCAAGATATCCCCTTATTAATGCCAAATTCCAAGGCCAATTAACTGCACTCAGTACATATAAAAAATATATGACTAACTTATTGTAATTTTATTGCGCAGATTTCACAATGATATTGTTCTATATTTATGAAGAATATACTCCACGATTCAACATAAATATTGAACCCGGTGAAATGGTTAAAGCCTATTTCACGCGGAGAACATAGCCCGTTAGACTGAGGCAGTGCATGTATCGGTGCGTAAGCGCACTGTCTCTTTTTTGCTATTTTTAACGGGGCAATTGCAGCGCAATTCAGTCCGAAATGGATTCATTATCGCACTTGGCAAAACGAGGCGGCGTGACAATAGCACCGGGATGGACTGAAAATTCACAAATAGCGTGCGCCACATCTACCGCATCAAAATACAGATCCTAAATGCTTTTATTCCGGCCAATCACATGCATACCCCAAGCCGTGCTGGCAACCACCAGCGCGCCGACGGCCTGATGCAGCACGGCCGACATGATGTTCACCCCCGTCATCACCGTAGCGATGCCAAGGATGATCTGCGTGCCAAACGCGCTGTGGATCCCCACCGCCGCAGACCGGACGCCCGCAGCCTTCACCCGCCGCGCAAGCACCACCAGCGCGGCGACCACAACCCACGCCCACCAGCGATGGACGAAATGGATCAGGAACGGATCATTGGTGAGCGTGGCGAACCAGCCACTCGCCCCCATAATACCATCAGGCACGAAGCGACCATTCATCAGTGGCCATGTATTTGAAACCTGCCCAGCATTCAGTCCGGCCGTATATGCCCCGAACAAGAGTTGGATAAACAGAACACCCGCCACGCCGGCCCCGAGCCAAGTCATCCGCGCAGGCGGGGTCGCCGCATTTTTCGCCAGTGCCTTGAGATCAAGCGCCGTCCACAGCAGCCCGCCAAGGATGAATAAGGCGGTCAGTAAATGCACCGCCAGCCGGTAATGGCTGACATCGGTGCGCTCGCTCAGCCCCGAAACCACCATCCACCAGCCGATCGCGCCCTGCAATCCGCCAAGCGCAAGCAGCGCTATAAGCCGCAGGCCGTAGCCTTTTGGAATAGCCCGCCGTACCGCAAACCATAAGAGCGGCATTGCAAACGCGAGCCCGATTACGCGGCCGAGCAAACGGTGCGCCCATTCCCAAAAAAAGATGAACTTGAACGCGGCAAGGCTCATCCCCTTATTGATTTCGAGATATTCTGGCGTTGCCTGATATTTGGTGAATGCGGCCGCCCACGCCGCATCAGAAAGCGGCGGCAACGCGCCGGATACAGGTTTCCACTCGGTAATCGATAGCCCGGATTCGGTGAGCCGCGTGATCCCACCGATGACAACCATCATAAAGACGAGAACCGCAACCGCGATGAGCCAGTTCGCGATCGCGTTAGGACGAAGCGTGTTGTGCATTGCCGCGCCCTACGCCCCACGCAGGACAAGAGCAATTGGGGAAAAGCACTTTGCGCAGGCCAAATGAGATGTTGTAACTTTGCACTGCTCATGTCATAACATCTCATCACACAGGGAATCACTCGTGCTTTCGAACGCGCTTCACCGTTTTAATCTTACCCGGCCAAACCTTGACGGACTGGCAATCGGTCTTTCGGGCCTATGCCTTGCGCATTGCTTGGCGAGCGCGGTGATTTTGACGCTTGTGGTATCGGCTGGCAGTTTTGTGCTGCACCCTGCGTTTCATGAAATCGGCTTGGTGCTCGCAATGGGCTTGGCCGCGCTCGCACTGGGTCGTGGCGTTATTGCGCATGGCTACGCCCTGCCCGCTTGGGTCGGCTCGCTCGGTCTCGGCGTTATGGCGGGCGCGCTAACACTCCCCCACGAAGGCGGCGGCGAAGCGATTTACTCAATCCTCGGCGTGATGATCGTCGCACTGGGCCATGACCTCAACCGTCGGGCGGTGGGGTAACGCAGACCAATCCTGGACTTTCGCAACCGCCACAATATAGATCATCTCATCATGATCTATATTGTTTTTCTTTGAGCGGCTTGTTTTTCATTTGCTGCCCCCATAATTGAGTGTCTCTGGAGGACATAAATGCTGCTTTGTGGTATTCGAGACATAGCAGGGGCATGGATATCACGTTTGGCGGCCGCCTGCTTGATGCTCATACTTCTGACCGGCATTTCTGCATCAGCTCAGCAATATCTGCAGATTCGGCGCGAAGCCACGCCAAGCTGGGTTGACGTAATGTCGCTGCCCGAGGTGAATCCGAAGCGGCTCCGCCAAGTTGAAGACGGCGTTTACACTCTTGTTCAGGACGATCAGATTCGTTTGTCACAAGACGGCGATGTCGAGCAGTTCAGTCGTAATGTTCGCAAAGTTACGGATCGAAGCGGACTGGAAGCGGCGGCGCAACTGGAGGTCGAGTTTGATCCTGCTGTTCAGCAGTTCATCCTCCACAAGGCCGTTGTCTGGCGCGACGGCAAGGCAATCGACCTCAGCGCCGTCGCCGCAACCGACATTTTGCGCCGCGAAAACGAGCTTGATGATGGGATATTGACCGACACACGGACGGTGCTTGTCAGGCTCAACGACGTCCGCGTCGGCGACATCACCGATTTTTCATGGCGCTGGGTCGACACGAAAAGCTATTGGCCATCGCATTTTTTCGGTCAATATTCGCTCGGCTGGTCGGTGCCGGTGGCGAATACGCGGGTCAGGGTGGTTACCGAACAACCTCAAAAACTTGTCCCGCTCGTTGTCGGCGGCACGAGCAAGCCCGTGATAACAAGCAGCGGGGGTAGCACAATCTTCAACTGGACCATATCCGACCCCGATCCTTTACCCGGCGAGGAGCATACGCCGGACGGGCGCGAACGCTGGCCACGCCTTCATCTTTCGACGATGTCCGGTTGGGCTGAGGTCGTCGAATGGGCACGTCCGCTTTACGCCGTAGACCAGACGCTCCCGCCCGATCTGATGGCGAAGGTAGATGCGATCGCGGCGCGGACACAGGACAAGGCCGTCCGCGTCACTGCCGCGCTCAGGCTGGTTCAGGACAATGTGCGCTACACCAGCCTTTCCATCGGCAGTGGCGGCTATGTGCCACGACCGCCGCGCAAAAGCTGGAGCGAAGGATTTGGCGATTGCAAAGATAAGGCCGCCTTGTTGATCGCCATTCTTGGCCGATTGGACATTAAGGCTAGCCCCGCCCTCACCGATATTGACGAGGGACATGCGCTCAAAACTATTCCGCCGTCAGCAAGGGCATTTGATCATGTGATCGTCCGCGTCGACGGATTTGCCAAGCCGCTATGGCTTGACCCAACAATATCCCATCAAGGTGGTGTCGCAGCGGCAATCGCGAATCTGACTTATGGGTACGCACTCCCGCTTCGCGAGAATCAGACTGGACTTGAAGCCATTCCCGTACCCACACCGCGCGCGCCGACCATTGCCGTATCGGAAACACATACCCGCGCTGACGCAGGAGTTTCGCTGGTTATTCGGACAGTCTATAAGAGTGATGAGGCTGATAGCATCCGCGCAAGTCTCGCCAAGACTGCGCGCGCCACCTATGAGGCCAATGATCTTGACTATTACGCCGACCTTTATCCCGGCATTGAGCAAATCGGCAACATGGCGGTATCCGATGATCGGGACGCGAATGTCGTCGTCATAACCCAGCGCTATTTTCTGCCCAAAACCGCCAAGGATTATGCGTCCACTTTAGCATCCTACCAGCTCAACGCATGGACGTTGCGCGACCTTTACAAGGTGCCCGCAGCCGGGCAACGCGTGACCGCTTTCAGCCTCCCGAATCTGATCAATCGCGAACATAGTTTTCGACTGATCACCCCCGGCTACAAGCCAGATCTTCCCAAGAAACTTGCGATTGCGGGTACCGCGTTCACACTTGAAAGAACAAGTGCGCGCAGCGATGATACGAGAACCATAACCTACAAGCTGACCGGTAAAACTTCGATTTTGCCCGCGTCACAGGTTGCTGCATATCGCGATGATGCCCAACGGCTTACCGAAGAGAATTATGTGTTCGTCGATCTCGATTCGGAGCGGGGTGTCGATGATTTGGCCTGGTTCGCGTTCTCATTCCTACTCTGGCTGAAGGGCGGGTGCTGGTTGGCATATCAGGCGGCAAGAGACGCAAAGGCCCAAACAAACGCAACCGAAAGCGCCATTCGATTTCATCCCGTCGGTCTTGGCAAATTTCTGATCCTGACCACCTTCACAATAGGCACCTACAGCCTGTACTGGTTCTGGCGATGTTGGCGCAATTTTGCGCAGGTTGAGGCGGTTTCCATTTTGCCGCTATTGCGAGCGATCTTTTCAATATTCTGGTTTTGGTCACTGTTCAGCGCCGTCAACCGCATGTGCCAGCCGCAGGTCAAGCCCCGCGTCGGCATAATCGCCACCATCGCCTATGTCGGTATTTCAATCATGGGCGGGGTTGCCGAAGCGACCGATGCCCCATTCTGGCAGAGCCAATTGGTCAGCGTAAGCACATCGATTGCATTG
The DNA here is from genome assembly GCA_038042405.1 of Pseudomonadota bacterium. Classification (GTDB taxonomy): domain Bacteria; phylum Pseudomonadota; class Alphaproteobacteria; order Sphingomonadales; family Sphingomonadaceae; genus Aquisediminimonas. Next base: position 18,374 of record JBBTEI010000034.1, on the reverse strand, counting down.
TTCGTTATCATCCGCATGATTAATCGAATCAATGATCCTTTGCTTGTCGCTGATCACAGCCGGTTAAAGCGCAATCATTGGCTGGCCTTGCTATTCTCCCTGCCCTTTTGGGGAATGATGATAACCGGATTTTAGATCAACAGCCTCCCCCGCTTGCACCCGCCTCCCCAAGCGCCTACTCTGATGTCATGGCCACCCACGACCACACACTTCACCACGGCGAATCGCTCAATGAAGCCGCGCGCGTGGCGCTTTTGAGCGCAGGCGAGCAATGGACAGATATGCGCAGCACCGTGTTCAAGGTGCTTACGGGCTTTGAAAAGCCAGCTTCGGCCTATGATATTGCTGATGCTGTTTCCAAAGCGCGCGGCAAGCGCGTGGCGGCGAACAGCGTTTACCGCATCCTTGATATCTTCGTCGGTGCGAACCTTGCGCGGCGGGTTGAGACTGCCAACGCCTATATCGCCAATGCTCACCCCGATTGCCTGCATGACTGCATTTTCCTTGTGTGCGATGCCTGCGGGCAGACGACGCACTTGGATGATGACATCCTTTCAAACGGCGTTCGCGATGCTGCAACCAAGGCCGGTTTTGCGCCTGTGCGCCCAGTCATTGAAGTGCGCGGCACATGTAGCGATTGTGGCTGAAATCCTAGCGTCATTCCACCGGCAAAATCCGTTCTCAAACCTTGTCAAAGAGATTAGACAGTAAGCATGTCAACCAAACCGAACACTCCGCTGCTTGACACGGTCAAGTTCCCCGCTGACCTCCGCACGTTGAAACCCGAACAGCTTCGAGACTTTGCTGATGAACTGCGCTCCGAGGTCATCTCTGCGGTCTCGGTAACTGGCGGGCATCTTGGTGCCGGGCTCGGTGTGGTCGAACTGACGACCGCAATCCATTATGTCTTCAACACGCCCGATGATAAGCTCGTCTGGGATGTTGGCCATCAATGCTATCCGCACAAAGTCATCACCGGGCGGCGTGACCGCATCCGCACATTGCGGACGGGTGGTGGGCTTAGCGGCTTCACCAAGCGTACCGAGAGCGAATATGATCCGTTCGGCGCGGCGCACAGCTCAACCTCGATCAGCGCCGCGCTTGGCTTTGCAGTGGCGAATAAGCTCGCTGGGCGTCCGGGCAAGGGCATTGCCGTCATCGGCGATGGATCAATGAGCGCTGGCATGGCGTATGAGGCGATGAACAATGCCGCCCAGGCGGGCAATCGCCTGATCGTGATCCTCAACGATAATGATATGTCGATCGCGCCGCCGGTTGGCGGGCTTAGCGCCTATCTCGCGCGGATCGTATCATCGCGGCCCTTCCTTGAGCTGCGCGAAGTGGCCAAGCGGCTGGCGCGCAAAATGCCTGAGCCGCTTCACATTGCCGCGCGCAAAACCGATACATTTGCGCGCGGGATGGCAATGGGCGGGACTTTGTTTGAAGAGCTTGGTTTTTATTATGTCGGGCCGATTGACGGGCATAATCTTGATCATCTGATCCCCGTCCTCGAAAATGTCCGTGACGCTGCCGAAGGGCCGTGCCTGATCCATGTCGTTACCAAAAAAGGCCATGGCTATGCGCCCGCCGAGGCAGCCGCCGACAAATATCACGGCGTAGTGAAATTCGACGTTATCACTGGCAAGCAAGACAAAGGCCCAGGTGGTGGGCCACCAGCCTATCAGAATGTGTTCGGTGAGACGCTCGCGAAGCTCGCCAACAGCGATGACCGGATTGTCGCGATTACCGCCGCGATGCCAAGCGGCACCGGCGTTGATAAATTCGCCGCCGCGCACCCGACGCGCGCGTTTGACGTTGGCATTGCCGAACAACATGCGGTGACGTTCGCGGCGGGATTGGCCGCGCAAGGGATGCGGCCCTTCTGCGCGATTTACTCAACCTTCCTGCAGCGCGCCTATGATCAGGTCGTGCATGATGTTGCGATCCAGAATTTGCCCGTCCGCTTCGCGATTGACCGCGCGGGGCTCGTTGGCGCAGATGGCAGCACCCATGCTGGTTCGTTTGATCTTGCCTATCTCTGCACACTGCCCAATTTCGTCGTGATGGCCGCCGCCGATGAGGCCGAACTTGCACACATGACCTATACCGCCACCTGCCATGACAGCGGCCCGATTGCGATGCGCTACCCGCGTGGCAATGGCACAGGCGTTGCTATGCCCGAAACGCTTGAGCGTTTGGAAATCGGCAAGGGCCGGATCGTGCGCCACGGCAAAAAAGTCGCGATCCTTTCGCTCGGGACGCGGCTCGAAGAAGCGCTCAAGGCCGCTGACCGTCTGGAAGCCAAGGGGCTTTCCACCACCGTAGCCGATCTGCGTTTCGCCAAACCACTGGATGTTGACCTGATCCGTAAGCTGCTCACCACCCACGAAGTCGCCGTCACCGTCGAAGAGGCGAGCATCGGCGGCTTTGGAGCGCATGTCCTGACGCTGGCAAGCGACGAGGGCCTGATCGACGGTGGGTTGAAACTCCGCACCCTCCGCCTTCCCGACAAATTTCAGGAACATGATAATCCAGTCAAACAATATGCCGAGGCCGGACTAGACGCAGACGCGATTGTCGAGAGCGTGCTCAAAGCGTTGCGGATGAACTCAGTGGGCGTTGTGGAGGAAGTACGGGCGTAAACTGTGCCCGTCGTATTTCGTAAAAGTGGCTTTCGTTTCCACTTTTATTCGGACGAAGGCGACCCGCGCGAGCCAATTCATATCCATGTTGTAAGCGGCGACGGTGACGCGAATTTCTGGCTTTATCCCGAGGTCAATATTGCCTATAATCGCGGTTATTCTGCAAAGACTTTGAACGCGCTGATCAGGATTGTTGAGAGCCGCAAAAGTGAAATAGAGGATCGTTGGCATGGACACTTTGATTAGAGCAACCAGCGTTCGCTTCGACGATGATCAAATGTGGGTCGAGCTTGACGACGGACGCACGCTTGGCATTCCGCTCGCATGGTATCCCCGCCTGCTGCACGGCACCCCCGAATTACGCAAGCAAGTAATGATAAGCCCAAGCGGCCTCCACTGGGAAGAACTTGACGAAGATATCTCAATCGCAGGCCTGATCGCTGGACGCCGCGATATGACGCGGATGGGGAAAGTGGCGGCTTGATGAAGTTAAATCCCAATAGCGTCCCTACGTTCGATCAGCTAAACTATCCATCGCTAGTAGCGCTTCGTGAACTCGGCGGCTCGGGCACTATTGCGGAACACCTCGACAAGCTCATCGAAACACACGCTTTTTCCAGCGAGGTTTTGAACCAGCCTCACAAAAATTCCGCACAATCCGAATTAGAATATCGCTTAGCTTGGTCACGTACATGGCTAAAAAAAGGCGGACTGATTGAAAACAGTGCAAGGGGAGTGTGGAGCGTTACTCCGGCAGGTGAAACTCTTGGGCGGGAAGGCGTTCAACGCGCCATTATAGCGCTAAGGAAAAAAGATAGCGAGAACCGTAAGCGTGTTGCTGAAATCGATATACATGTTTCCGACATCGCTGACGATGAGCAAAACTGGCGCGAATTTTTGCTCGAAAAACTGAAGAAAATGCATCCATCTGCATTTGAACGTCTCGCTCAAAGACTGCTTCGCGAGTCGGGTTTTTCAAAGGTTCAGGTCACTGGTAAAACGGGTGACGGCGGTATTGATGGAACCGGCATTCTTCAAATGAATCTGATTTCGTTTCCCGTTCTATTCCAATGCAAACGTTATCGACAGTCAGTGAGCCCGTCAGAAATTCGCGACTTTCGCGGAGCTATGACTGGACGAACTGACAAAGGGCTTTTTATTACGACCGGCAGCTTCTCATCTGAAGCTCGCAAAGAAGCTACCCGTGACGGCGCGCCCAGTATTGAATTGATTGATGGCCCTCAATTATGTGACCATTTGAAGCGCTTGGGAATGGGTGTTCGTGTCATTTTGGTCGAGCGTGTGGAAGTCATCGACGAATGGTTTGATGAATTTGAATAGATCATAATTCAAACCCCAGCCGCCCAATCTCAATCTTGGGGCAGCGATCCATGACCACCCCCAGACCTGTCGCTTCGGCCCGCGCGGCGGCGGCTTCGTTAACAACCCCCAACTGCATCCACGCTGACTTCGCACCCACCGCAATCGCCTCATCAACGACTGCGCCTGCAGCCTCGCTATTGCGGAAGATATCGACCATATCAATTGGTTCGGTGATTTCGGCAAGCGTGGCCAATACCCGCTCCCCGTGAACCGTCTCACCCAAAAGCGCAGGGTTTACGGGGATAACATGGTAACCCTTGGCAAGAAGGAAGCCCATCACCTCATAACTCGCGCGATCCGGGCGATTTGACGCCCCAACAAGCGCGATGGTACGCGTTTCATGAAGCAGAGCCTTGATTTCGGCATCAGTTGTCAGTGGCATGGCCTGTTATTCCTTCGCGTAAATCATCCCATACCACCGATGCGCGTCCAAAAACACTTGCATATCCGCGCGGTGCCACCCACTCTTGAACGATGCTCAGGCAATATGAACTGGTTGAACGGGTCAAGGCATATGATCCCGATGCTGATGAGGCGTTGATCAACCGCGCCTATGTGTTTTCAATGCAGAAACACGGCACACAAAAACGTGCATCGGGCGATCCTTATTACAGCCACCCGATCGAGGTCGCGGGGATTTTAACCGAGCTTCGCCTTGATGATCAGACGATTGCGACGGCGATTCTGCACGACACGATCGAAGATACGCTCACCACCCAGGAAGAAATCACTGCCAAATTCGGCGCGAATATCGGGCGACTGGTTGACGGCGTTACCAAACTTTCAAAACTGGAGGCGCTCACTGATAATGAGCGCGCGGCCGAAAATCTGCGTAAATTCTTCCTCGCGACATCGGATGATATACGCGTATTGCTCGTCAAACTTGCCGATCGCCTCCATAATATGCGCACACTCCATTTCATCAAGGATGAGGTGAAGCGGCGGCGGATCGCCAAAGAAACCATGGATATCTATGCCCCGCTGGCTGAGCGGATCGGCATGTATGAATTTATGAATGAAATGCAGACGCTTGCATTCCAACAACTTGAACCCGAAGCCTACGCCTCGATTACCAAACGTCTTGAACAGTTGCAGGCAGGCGGTGGAGACCGGATCGCGCGGATCAGTTCGGGGATCAAGCTGCTGCTATCACGCGGCGGGATTGAGGCCGAGGTGGTCGGACGACAAAAGCATCCCTATTCGATCTGGCGAAAGATGGAGGAACGCCACATCAGTTTTGAACAACTGTCTGACGTGATGGCGTTTCGCGCGATCGTGCCTGACACTGAAAGCTGCTATGCCGGTCTTGGGCTGATCCACCGGCGTTGGCCAATGGTGCCGGGGCGATTCAAGGATTATATCTCGACGCCCAAGCGCAATGGCTATCGCAGCCTTCACACCGCCGTCATCCATTCGGAAAAAATGCGGATCGAGATCCAGCTAAGATCAGAAGCCATGCACGCGCAGGCCGAACGCGGATTTGCCTCGCATTGGTCTTACAAACAAAATGGCGCGGCTCCTGATACGCAAGTAAGCTGGTTGCGTGATCTCGTCGAAATCGTCGATCATGCCGGCAGTCCCGAAGAGCTTCTCGAGCATACACGGATGGCGATGTATCAGGATCGCATCTTTGCCTTCACGCCAAAGGGAGAGCTTATCCAGCTTCCCAAAGGCGCGACGCCGGTTGATTTCGCCTATGCCGTCCATACCAGCCTTGGTGATCAATCGGTGGGCGCAAAAATCAATGGTCGTGTCGTCCCGCTGCGAACCGTCATCGAAACCGGTGATCAGGTGCAAATCCTCCAGTCAAAGGCGCAACAGCCGCAGCCGATGTGGATGAATTTTGCCGTGACGGGCAAAGCGCGCGCCGCAATCCGTCGCTTTATCCGCCTCAAAGATCGCACTGAATCGATTGCACTTGGCCGCAAGATTTATGAGGAAATTGTCGAGCGTCTGCCAACTCGGCTCGGCTCCGAGGCGCAGAAAGTTGCGCTCAAACGCCTCTCCATGGCTGACGAAGCCGAATTGATGATCGCAATCACGCGCCAGAAAATCAGCGATGCGCAAGTGATGGAAGCATTGATGCCAGGATCAATCGACCTCGATACAGCCCCGGCCCAGCGTGAGGCCATCTCGATCAAGGGCTTGACCCCCGGCGTAGCCTATGCGCTCGCGGAATGTTGCCACCCGATCCCAGGCGACCGATTGGTGGGGCTTCGCCGCCCCGATGAAACAATCGAGGTACACACAATTGACTGCGACAGTCTGGCTGACGGCGTCGACGCTGATTGGCTTGATCTTGCGTGGGGCGATGGCACCGATGGCGCGACCGCGCAGCTCCTTGTCGTGCTCAAGAATGAACCCGGCGCACTTGGTGTGATGGCGGGAATTTTCGGCACACAAAAGGCCAATATTCTCAATCTGCGGCTTGAGGCGCGCGATAGCAGTTTTCATAATTTTGCCATCGATCTCGAACTGCGCGATCTCCAACATCTGATGAAAATATTGGCTGCACTGCGCGCTGCTGATGCCGTGGTTCAGGCGACGCGGAGATGAGTACGCCCCCCCCGCCCGCACCCGATCTTAATCCTGCCATGCGTAATCCGGTGATGCTCGCCGCTGCGCTCGCGTTGTTTGACAATCGCCTCCATGATGCCGAGCCATTGCTGCGCAGTCGCCTCAAAGAAGACCCCTTTGATGTTGCTGCAATCCGCATGATGGCCGAGATCGCGGGGCGGATCGGGCGTTATAAGGATGCCGAAACGTTGCTCCGCCGCGCAATTTTCCTTGCGCCGGGTTTCCTCGCCGCCCGCTCGAATCTGGCGACCGTACTCTACCGGCAGCACCGCGTGAAAGATGCGCTCTCCGAACTTGATACGCTGCTTGAATATGAACCTGATGATGTCGGCAACGCAAATTTGCGCGCGGCGGCGATGGGCCAGATCGGCAATTATGAAGAAGCGATCAAACTTTACGAACATGTTCTCAATCGTGCCTCCAAACATCCAAAAATCTGGATGTCTTACGGCCATGCGCTCAAGACGGTGGGGCGACAGAGCGACAGTATCTCCGCCTATCGCAAAGCGATCAAATTCGCACCACAGCTTGGTGAGGCGTGGTGGAGTTTGGCCAATCTCAAAACGGTCAAATTTGATGATGCCGATATCGCCGCGATGGAAAGCGTGCTTGGCAAAAATGACCTTGAGGATGAAGACCGCTTCCACCTCCATTTTGCGCTTGGTAAAGGCTATGAGGATCGCCGCAACGCCAAAACCGCCTTTGATCATTATGCTCAAGGTAATGCGCTACGCCGTGCCGGCATAGAATATGATGCAGGCGCAACATCAGCCCATGTTGATGCGGCCATTGCGCTCCTCACACCTGAATTTTTGGCAGCGCGCAAAGATGCTGGCTGCCCGGCCACCGATCCAATTTTCATCCTTGGTCTCCCACGCGCCGGATCAACGCTGATCGAGCAAATTCTGTCGAGCCACAGCATGGTTGAAGGCACGATGGAGCTGCCCGATATGCCAGCCATCGCAGGACGGCTTGGCGGAATCGAGCAGTGGCCACAACGACTGTCGACCGCAGACGCCGACACGCTGCGCCGCATGGGTGAGAGCTTCCTTGAAACAACCCGGATACAGCGCAAGACTGAGCGCGCGTTTTTCATCGACAAATTGCCCAATAACTGGATCAATATTGCCCTGATTTTGACGATCCTGCCCAATGCCAGGATCGTCGATGCGCGGCGACATCCGCTGAGCTGCTGCTTTTCAAACTATAAACAGCATTTCGCGCGCGGCCAGAATTTCAGCTACAGCCTGCCTGATATCGGTCAATATTATGCCGATTATGTCCGCCTGATGCGCCATGTTGATACGGTCGCCCCCGGTAGGGTCGTTCGCGTCATCTATGAGGATATGGTTGCGGATGATGAGGCGCAGATCAAGCAGTTGCTCACCGCACTTGATCTCCCATTTGAAGAGGCCTGCCTAAGCTTTTACCAGAATGACCGTGCCGTGCGGACGCCAAGCTCTGAGCAGGTGCGCCAACCCATCTTCACCAGCGGCACTGAACAGTGGCAGATGTTTGAGCCTTGGTTGGGGCCATTACAAGAAGCCCTCGGCAATGTGCTGACAGATTATCGGGAAGGCTAGCCCAATCGCACGCTCCGCTGGCGCAAGTCAGCAAGGCACCGCGCGGCGGTCTGCCCGTCCCAAAATTCGGGCCGCGCGCGTTGATGCTTTGGGCGGGCAAGCGCGGTTTCAAGGTCGGTCATCAATGATGCCGCCGTCACAAGCCGATTGGTGCCTTCATCAATCGTGATGGGGCGCTCGGTATTTTCGCGCAGCGTCAGACACGGAATGCCGAGATAGGTGGTTTCTTCCTGAATGCCGCCCGAGTCCGTGATCGCCGCCGCCGCGCCGAGGATAAGACTCATGAAACGGATATAGGGTTGCGGCTCGATCAACCTGACGCCTGCCGCTTCCAATCTTTTGTCAAGCTCGGTCTCTTGAAGCCGTTTGGCGCTGCGTGGGTGCACTGGCCACACCAGCGACAGCCGCGCCTGCACGGCAATCAGCGCATCAACCAGCTCGGACAGCGGGCCATCCTCGTCAACATTGCTCGGCCGGTGCAGCGTGACAACGCCGTAACCGCCCGCATCCAAACCAAGTTCTCGGGCGATGTTAGCCTCTTCAATTGCCGGACGCACCATTTCGAAACTGTCGAGCATGATATTGCCGACGCGCGTAATTCGCGCAGGATCACACCCCTCACCGGTCAAATTCGCGTCGCCATCGGGTGAGGGCGTCCACAGCACATCGGCGATGGCGTCAGTCACCAGCCGGTTAATTTCTTCGGGCATCCGCCGATCGCCACTGCGCAAACCCGCCTCAAGATGGACACACGGAATATGAAGCTTCGCCGCAACCATTGCCGCAGCGGCAGTAGAATTAACATCACCAACAACAATCAACCAATCGGGTCGCTCCGCCTGCGCAATCTTTTCATAGGCGATCATCACATTACCGGTCTGTTCGGCATGGCTGCCCGAACCGACGCCGAGATGATGGTCAGGCACAGGCAAACGCAAATCGGCAAAGATCGCGTCGGACATATTGGGATCATAATGCTGGCCAGTGTGGATCAACACGGGCCGAAAATCTGGGGAAGCGGTCAGCGCGTGCCAGAGCGGCGCGACCTTCATGAAATTGGGCCGCGCGGCGGCAATCATGTGAACGGTGGCTACGCTAGTCATGTAGCGGGGCTATACTGTCAAAGTTCAAGAAGTGAAGACGGGGCGCAGATTGATCCACGCCCCGCCCTCAAAAAATTCACGCTGCAGCGAGGTTCACTGCCGAGCTTTTACCGCGTTGGTCAACTTCGACTTCGTAAGAAACGCGCTGTTCCTTATCGAGCGTTGACATGCCGGCGCGCTCTACTGCGCTGATGTGCACAAAGCTGTCAGCTCCGCCGCCATCGGGTGCAATAAAGCCATAGCCTTTATCGGTATTGAAAAATTTTACTGTGCCTACGGGCATGGGATGTTTCCTTTCGCGAAACAGGTGCCGCACCCGCAAAAGCGCGGGCACGAAGCCAGGGTCGTGAAATGGAAGGGTCGGTAACGCCGTGGCGGCCTAAATTTCCGTCGCAGTCGACGATAGCAGTGCCCCCCTATGACAGAATTCGGGAAAACCGCAAGCACGCCTGCTTGATCAAACTTCCAAGGCACTGCAAGACGGCGCAATGGCTAGCAATATCAAACTTGACGAAAGCTGGCGCACGCCGCTCACCGAAGCGTTGGCCAGCCCGTATATGGCTGCACTCAAGACCTTTCTGTTAAGCGAAAAAGCAAAGGGCAAAATGATTTTCCCGAAAGGCAGCGAGTGGTTTCGCGCGCTTGATCTAACACCGCTTGATCGTGTGCGCGTCGTCATTCTCGGACAAGACCCCTATCATGGCCCCGGCCAGGCGCACGGCCTATGTTTCAGTGTGCGCCACGGCGTCCGGCCACCGCCCAGCCTTGTCAATATTTTCAAGGAGTTGGAGAGCGATCTTGGTATCACACGCCCAAGCCACGGCTTTCTTGAACATTGGGCGCAGCAAGGCGTTTTGTTGCTCAACAGCGTATTGACTGTCGAAAGCGGGCTTGCCGCATCACATAAAGATAAAGGGTGGGAGCGGTTTACCGATGCCATTATCCGCCTTGTCGCCGCGCAACCGCACCCAATCGTATTTTTGCTGTGGGGCAATTATGCGCAAAAAAAGGCGGCCTTTGTCGATCCATCGCGCCATTTGGTGCTTAAAGCCGCGCACCCCTCACCCCTTTCGGCTCATAATGGCTTTTTGGGGTGCAAGCATTTTTCGCAAGCCAATGCCTTCCTTGAAGCTAAGGATCAGCCCGCGATTGACTGGTCATTGCCATAAGATCACCCCGCGACTAGACAGCCCGGCATGAGCGATGATGATTATGTCTATGACGAAGAGAGCGGCGAGTGGATCAGCGCCGCCGATGCCGCCGCAAAGCCAACCGGAGTCGAGGTGCGCGACGCGGTCGGCAATCTCCTTGCCGACGGTGATCAGGTTACCTTAATCAAGGATTTGACCGTTAAGGGGGCTGGCCAAACGCTCAAGCGTGGCACGCTGATTAAATCAATCAGGCTAACCGGCGACGCACAGGAAATCGACTGCCGCTACGAAGGGATCAAGGGGCTGGTGCTCCGCGCGGAGTTCGTGAAGAAGCGCTAATGCTTCGCAATAGTGTTGCAAATATATCAAGCTTCCCGCTTTTCGTGGTAAATGTCCCATTTTCTAATCGCGAATGACTCGACAGGCTTTGAGTAGTTCGTCTAGCCAACAGCCAACAGCCAACAGCCAACGAGGCCTTCATGCGCACGCTTAACCGATTCGTTCTTCGTTCCATGCTTCAGGCAGGTATTGCCGCGATCTCTTTCCTCGCCGCAGTGCCTGCATTTTCACAACAGACACCTGATGAAGATGAAGCCGCTGCCGCCGGATCGGATATTGTTGTTACCGCGCGCCGCACAGAAGATCGGATCATAGCACCGCAGGTTGAGCTTTCGGGCCAAGCCTTGCTCGAAACACAGCCGACTAGCATCGCAGATAGCTTGCGTGGGCTTTCGGGCGTCTCGATTCGCACCAATTCGCGCGGCGAAACAGTTGCGCGCGTGCGCGGCGCTGAAGAGCGGCAGACAGCCGTGTTCCTTGATGGTGCTCCGTTCAACGTGCCATGGGATGGCCGGATTGATCTCGGCGTATTGCCCGCTGGCCTGATCGGCAATGTCACCGTGACCAAAGGTGCGGTGCCGGTTGAATTTGGTGCGAATGCCGTTGCGGGCGTTGTTGATCTGCAAACCCGGCGTGGCGGCGGTGCCGATGGCAGCGACGGCGGCTTTACCGGCCTTGCCGAACGCGGCACGCTTGGTTTCACAAACCTTGCCGGCGTTGTGACAGCAGGCAATGATGATTTTGATGTCACGCTGTCAGGCGGCTATGTCCGCCGCGATGCAACCCCGCTCGCTGACCGTGTTTCGACCCCGTTCAGCCAGGGGCCGGGCAATCGCCGCACCAATACCGATCTTGATAGCTTCACTGTTTTCGCGGCTATTGGCAACCGCTTTGGCCCGATTGAAACGCGTCTATCGGTTCTCCACAACCAGACAGAGCGCGGCATCGCTCCCGAATCGGATCGCAACCCGGCAGTGTTCGGGCCGCGCTTCTTTCGCTATCCAAGCATCGAACTGACGCAGGTTACATTTAATGCCAAGGTTGAGCTCGCAGAAAAAACTGATTTGGTTGCAGTCGCTTACGGCCAGAAATTTAACCAGCAGATCGATAATTTCCGCGACATTAGCTACACAGCATTGCGGTCACGCCAGCAGGATGATGATGATACGTTCGGCGGACGTCTCACACTGGCCAGCAAGCTTGGCCCAGTCGGTGTGCGGCTTTCAGGCTCGTACCAGACATCAGAGCATGAACAGATTGACACGCCCTTTCCTTCAGCAATTCCTGGCCCCAATCTCAAATTTGAACAGAATCTCACCAGCGTCGGCATAGAAACCGATATCCCGGTGAGTGATACGACGCGGATCACGCTTGGCGGCGGCTATGACCGCGCGACGACCCCGCTTACGGGTGATAAGCCTGCCCAGCCGAAACAGGATGGCGAAGTGTTTTCGGCCTCGCTCAAACAAAAACTTGGTGACGGCCTCTCGCTCACGCTTTCGGGCGGCAAACGCACCCGCTTTGCCTCGGCACGCGAACTGTTCGGCGAAGCGCTCAATCGGTTCCTATTAAACCCCGATTTGCGCCCCGAAACCGCGATTCTTGCCGATGCCGAGCTTGAGCTCAAGCGCGATCGCTTCACCCTGCGGATCAACCCGTATTTCGCCGATGGTAAAGATACGATCAGTCAGCGCATCGTCCGCGTTGGTAACGCCTCGTTGCGCCAGCGGTTCAACCTGTCAGGCACCAAAGCTTACGGGCTTGATGGCAGCCTTCAGGTAAAACTCACTGAACAGCTTGGCCTGGCGCTTGCGGGTAATGTGCAGGATGTGAAGGCCGATAAGGGTGCCGCGCCAATCCGCCGTCTGCCACAACGCCAGCGTTATGAGCTCAACGCCGTGCTCGATTACCGTACTGACCGATTCTATGTCGCTGGTGAAATTCAACGGACGGGCAATGCCCGCGATGATGCACCAAGCGGCGCGAGCGTGATCCTGCCATCCTCAACCGAGTTCAGCCTGCGTGGCAGCCTAACGCTATTCCGTCCCAGCAAGGGGCCGAAGATTTCGTTGACAGCCGCAGGTGACAATCTCACCAACGAAAACGTCGTCGCACAGCTTGGTTTACCATCGCCGGGACGGACAATCCGCTTCGGCATACGTTTCGACTGAGGGCCTTTTGATTATGCGCCATTCAACCATTATCACCCGCCTGCTCACCGCGACCTTCCTCGGCACGGTCGCCACGAGCAGTGCCTTTGCGCAAACGACGATGCCGCCTGCATCCGATACCGCTGCAGTTGAAAGCATGGCCGCGGAGCTGCGCGCAATGCGGGCGCGGATTGATGCGCTCGAAAGTGAAGTGACGACACTGCGCGCAAAGGAAACGGCGGTTGCGGCATCCCCGGCAACAACAGCTACACCTAGCTGGATTGACAATGCGCCAAGGACACCTACGGAAAAGACTGCGGCCGTCACCAGCCGTACCGGTGATGATGCGCCACTTGATTACCGCGTTCTGCCGGCGGGGCTCCAGATTAATCGCGGTCAATTCCCGGTCGAAACCTTTGGTCAGATCCAATATGACTTTTCCTATGTTGCCAACCCTCGCGATGCGATCAACACCACCAACCTTGGTTACAATGGCACCGCACGCCGTCTGATATTTGGCTTTCGCGGCGGCCTTCCGGGTGGTTTCAAATATAATCTTGAATTGATGCTGGCGCGCGAAATTGTTGATTATGAAGATGTGACGCTCTCATGGGAGCCTGAAGGCAAACCCTATTCAATCAAGATCGGCAGCCATTACCCCTTCACCGGCCTCGAAAATCTGACAAGCAACAAGCGCAACAGCTTTGTCGAGCGCTCCGCCGCCAATGATGCGTTCAATTTCAACCGCCGCATCGGTGCATCGGTCGGATACGCCAATAAACGCGGCGATGTGTTCCTCAACGCGGGTCTGTTCAACGGCTTCATCAACAACAGCGCGGCCAACACCGATTATGTCATCGCCGCGCGCGGCGTTTACGCCCCTGAAGTGTTTGGCGGACGCATTCACCTTGGCGGCAGTTACCAGTACCGCCGCACATTGGCGCAGGATCAAACCTTCCTTTACCGCGCCCGCCCCTATACCCAGGGCACGAATATCCGCTTCGTCGGCACAGGCCCCGCAACAGCCAACGGCTCATTCGCCCCCGGTATCGCGACGCGCGGTGATCAGGTGTTCAGTACCGAAGTCGCCGGGATTTTCGGCCCCGTCCACTTTGTGTCCGAATTCAATTATGTGCCCGTGGCCGCGATCCAACCAGGCGAAGTTTTAACCAACCGTCGCGCCACCACCGGCACACGCATCGCCAGTGATCCCGAATTTTTCGCCATCTACGGCGAAGTCGGCTATTTCCTGACCGGCGAAACACGCGGATACCGGCTTGGCCGCTTTTTCCGCACGCCTATCCGCAAATCAGTCACCGAAGGCGGCATCGGCGCGATTCAAATCGTTGGCCGTGTCGATTATCTCGATTTGAGTGACAATGTCGGCGGTACCGCACCCGGCGTTGTCGGCGGCGTCCTCAATGGCGGCATCCAAACCGGCTATCAGGTCGCGCTCAACTGGTATCCAACCGATTTTCTGCGCTTCACCGCACAATATAGCCGGGTTGAAATCGAAGGCGGCCCCAATGCCGGGCAAGTTGCCCCGCTCAGCACCAAGCCATTGTTTGATCGCAAGTTCGGAACTGACGCTGTAGTATTCAGGGCGCAGATCGAATTTTAAGGTATCGTCCGATCGGCATGAATCGAGCAGTTTCGGCCATTAGCCTTAGCCGCATAAAGCGCCCTGTCGGCAACACGGAGTAGCCCGCCTGCGTCTATCGTAGGCGGCAATCCACCGATGCCCGCCGAAAATGTTATCGGCCCGAGCAGTTCGTTGGTCTCTTTCTTGACGATGCTGCGGTCGGCGAGGTCGCGCCGCGCCGCATCAACCAGGTCAAAGGCATCCTCAACAGCAAGCTCTTCAAAAAGAAGGACAAATTCCTCGCCACCAAAACGGAACACATGCCCCCGTTTACCACAATGATCGGTCAGGATATCGCCGATCAGCTTAAGTACACGGTCTCCCGTCACATGGCCAAATTGATCATTGATCGATTTGAAATGGTCAACGTCACAAATCGCAAGCGACAATGGTCGCCCCGAACTGATCGCCCGTTCGGTTGAAGCGCCGAGCATCCTTTCAAACGCACGCCGGTTTGAAAGTCCGGTCAGCAAATCCGTATCGGCCTTTGACCGCGCGTCGGCCAATGAAGCCTGCAAGCTGATCATCGTCTCCCCGCGCGCGCGCAGTTGCTGCTCGGCGGCGCGCGTTTTGCTGATCATCGTGCGCGTAAGATCCATCAGCGTGTTGATCGCCGTCACGCCCGACTTATCCGAAGCAAGGCTTTGTGCACTCCCCTCAAGCGCGTCGCCAAAGCCGCGCGCATCTTCGTGCGATGTGTTCACTAACTGCCCAAGCGCCGCAAGCTGCTCTTGCGCATTGTCGGCAATCACCTGCAAATCTTCTTCAGCAAGCGCGCTGCCGTCAATACTGTCCGGCGTTTCAGGCGCGTAACCCAATTCGATCAGCTTTGTTACGGCTTCTGCTAAATTTGCTTCGCCCAGTACATAGTGGTGGTAAAGCAGAGCATAATTGGCTGGATTTGGTTCGATATCATAACGCTCAATATATACGCGGATTTGGTCATAACTTTCCAAATGATGTGTGCACGGCGGTGCAGGCACATCTGGGGGTGGGGTTTTCCATAAGCGCGAATGCAATGATTTCACTGCCTCCGAAACAACCGATGCTGCTCTCGCCATATTTGATGCGTCCCGTTTTCCTGCTTCTGGTCAGGATAAACGGCATCAACGCGATATCGTTAATTGGCTAATGAGATTTAGGCGTCCACCGCCTCCACCCGCACGAGCAGCGCCTCCACCTGAACCTGCGCGCCCGCCACCGCGTTGAGCTCCGCCACCACCCCGTCAAACGGCGCAGTGAGCGAGTGCTCCATCTTCATCGCTTCAAGCGTGAGGAGCTTCTGGCCCTTGGTGACCGACTGGCCCTGGGTGACTTCAACTGCGATGATCTTGCCCGGCATGGGGGAGAGGATATCACCCGAGGAGGCGGGGCCATGGGCGGAGCCGTCGGTGCGTTTTCTTTTGAAAACGAAGGCTTGGCCCATATCGGCGACCAACACTTCATCGCCGTTGATGATTGTCATCAACTTGGTCGGCTTCTGAACCGGGCGATCTAGCACATAATCGCTCCCACCACTGCTTACAGCGATGTGAAAGCGTGCCGGCGCAGCTAAACGAAAACCAGCAAGTGAACGCCACACCGAGCCGGGATAAGGTTGTGGTTCGCCGCGACTTTCGTAACGCCACAATTGCACGGCATCTGCGTCACCCATCTCGTCGTGCAAGACCGCCATGGCCGCAGATTCAACAATGGCCGCCGAAGGCTCGACGTTGCCAACCAGTTCCAGCTCGTGCCGTCCAATAAAACCCGTATCGACCTCGCCTGAGCGAAACTCTGGATGTGTAAGCGCACGAGCAAGGAAGCCCGCATTGGTCTTAACCGGTGCCACAATGGAATTGCCGCATGCGTTTGCAAGTCCATAGGCTGCAAATTCTCTCGTCTTCGCATGCGTCACAATCTTGGCAATCATCGGGTCGTAGAACGGCGAAACCTCGCCACCAAGTTCAACGCCGGTCTCGATACGAACCAGATGAGACTCGCCAATTCGGAAGTAGTTTAATCGCCCAACACTCGGCAGAAACCCCTTCGCTGGATCTTCAGCATAAAGCCGCGCTTCCATTGCCCATCCGTTGATGCTCAATTCCTCCTGCCGCTTGGGAAGCGGTTCACCCGACGCGACGCGCAATTGCCATTCGACGAGATCGACGCCGGTGATTTCCTCGGTCACTGGATGCTCAACCTGCAACCGCGTGTTCATTTCCATGAACCATATCCGATCTGCGCGCAGGCCATCCGACGCGTCGGCGATGAATTCGATCGTGCCTGCGCCGACATAGTCGACCGCCTTCGCCGCCTTGACCGCAGCCGCGCACAGTTGCTCGCGCGTTGCCTCATCCATGCCGGGCGCTGGGGCTTCCTCGATCACCTTCTGGTGGCGGCGCTGGAGCGAGCAGTCGCGTTCGAACAGGTGGACGATGTTGCCGTGGGTGTCGCCGAACACCTGCACCTCGATATGGCGCGGGCGCTGGATATATTTCTCGATCAACACATGCGCGTTGCCGAACGAGGCGGTAGCCTCGCGCTGGCAAGAGGCGAGCGCATCGGCGAAATCCGCCGCCGCCTCAACCTTGCGCATCCCCTTGCCCCCGCCGCCTGCAACCGCCTTGATCAGCACGGGATAGCCGATCTTTTCCGCTTCGGATGCCAGCAAATCGGGCGACTGATCCGCGCCCATATAGCCCGGCGTCACCGGCACGCCTGCCGCCGCCATCAATGTCTTGGCCGCATCCTTCAGCCCCATCGCAGTAATGCTGGCAGGCGCTGGCCCGACCCAGATCAGGCCTGCGTCAATCACCGCCTGCGCGAAGGCGGCGTTCTCTGACAGGAACCCATAGCCCGGATGGATCGCCTCCGCTTTGGTGGCGAGCGCGGCGGCGATGATCTTCTCGCCCACCAGATAGCTCTCGCGCGCCGGAGACGCCCCGATATGCACCGCCTCGTCGGCTTGGCGCACATGCAAAGCCTTGGCGTCAGCATCCGAATAAACCGCAACGGTGCGAATGCCCATTTGGCGCGCCGTGCGGATAATCCGGCAAGCAATTTCGCCACGATTGGCGATGAGGAGGGATTGGATCATGCGAATTCCTCCCCGGAACGGGGAGGTGCCCCAGAGGGGCGGAGGGGTCCCATGTCGCCACAAGCTCCGCCCTGTCCCGATCTTGGGACCCCTCCGTCGCTACGCGCCACCTCTCCGTTCCGGGGAGGGTTTGCCTCGTCGCAAGCCGTAACAATTGCCACCACACACCCTTCCATATTCTTGAGCACGTCATAAGCCGAAAGCCGCAAAGTCCGAAACCCAAACGCAGCCATCACACTGTCCCTGATCTCATCCCGCTTCGGCTGATCACCGCGATTATGCGCCTCACTGTCCAATTCGATGCACAACCGCGCTTTCAAGCAGGCAAAGTCCAGTGTGTAAGGATGCTGCGGCACCTGCTTGCGGAACTTGTATCCACCGGGATGACGTTGGAGCTGAACCCAAAGCAGGACCTCGGGCAAGCTCATCTCCTTACGCAATTCCCGCGCGCGCCTCACCTGCATGATCGGCTGGCGCAGCACATCAGGCTGCACATCCAGCTTCTTATCAAACTTCCTCACTCAACTCCTCCCCGGAACGGGGAGGTGGCGCGAAGCGACGGAGGGGGCCCAAGTTCGGGACAGAGCGGTGCTGGTGGCAATTTGGGACCCCTCCGCCCCGTTGGGGCACAGCTTGCCGGGCGGCTTGCCCCCGGCAACCCACCAAGCGACGCTCGTTCCGGGGAGGATTTATTGGCCCGCCATTACCCCAATGATATCCTCATT
>JBBTEI010000033.1:0-8589 GCA_038042405.1 Pseudomonadota bacterium | reverse complement strand
AGCGCTTTTCAGGGCGCAGCGCGAGTTTGATCGCATAGCTGAACCCGCCAAGATCTTTGTAGATGACGTCAAGCAGATCGCAGAATTGCGCGATTTCTTCGACAATCTGATCTTCGCGGCAGAAGATATGCGCATCGTCCTGCGTAAACTGCCGCACGCGCATCAGCCCGTGCAGCGCGCCGTGCGGTTCATTGCGGTGGCAACAACCCATTTCAGCCAAGCGCAGCGGAAGATCACGATAACTCTTAATCCCCTGACGAAAAATCAACACATGCGCGGGGCAATTCATCGGTTTGAGCGCCATCCACTGCGCCTTATCCGAAATTACTGGGCCTTCATCTTCGGTATTGGGCACTTCATCAGGAATCACGAACATATTCTCGCGGTATTTGCCCCAATGGCCCGACTGCTCCCACTGGCGCGCGTCCATAATCTGCGGGGTTTTCACTTCAAGATAGCCTGCGGCATCAAGTCTTCGGCGCATATACGCCTCAAGCGCACGGTAAATAATGAAGCCATTGGGATGCCAGAACACCGAGCCATGCGCTTCGGCCTGAAGATGGAACAAATCCATCTCCTGCCCAATTTTGCGGTGATCGCGCTTGGCGGCCTCCTCAAGCCGCAGCAAGTGTGCATCCAGTTGCTTCTTGTTGAGCCAGCCCGTCCCATAAATGCGGCTTAGCTGAGCATTATTCTGATCACCGCGCCAATATGCGCCGCTCACCCGCATGAGCTTGAACCCCGTCGGATCGAGCTTGCCCGTCGAAGCAAGATGTGGCCCACGACACATATCAAGCCAGTCATTGCCCGATCGGTAAACGGTTAGCGTTTCGCTCTCGGGCAACTCTGCGGCCCACTCGGCCTTGAACCTTTCGCCCTGATCCTGCCAACGCGCGATCAAGTCAGCCCGGCTCCACACTTCTCGGGTCAGCAGCTTGTTCGCACCAATGATCCGCCGCATCTCGGCTTCAATCGCGGGCAAATCTTCTTCAGTGAAAGGGCGATCTTTGGGCGCAAAATCATAATAGAAACCATCGTCAGTCGATGGCCCAAACGTAATCTGCGTACCCGGGAACAGCGACTGCACCGCTTCGGCCAGTACATGCGCAAAATCGTGACGCGCAAGCTCAAGCGCATCAGCCTCATCCTTTGCGGTTATGAGCGCAAGCGTTGCATCACCGTCAAACGGGCGGGTGATATCGCGTAATTCCCCATCAACGCGCGCGGCAATCGCGGCCTTGGCAAGGCTAGGGCCAATCGCGGCAGCAATATCAGCAGGCGTGCTTCCACGCGCAACCTCACACACGGAACCATCGGGAAGGGCGATTTTGAACATCTCAGACATAGAGGCAGCCTATGCCGAGGGATAGCACCGGGGGCAAGAGGCGGCGCGTTATCCGCCTATTTCTTCATTGATCTCGTCGAACCTTGCGCAGGCATCATTTTCAGGGTTTTTGGCGCAAGCGCGCCCCGCTTCATCACGCTCGCGGGTGAGTTTTCCAATCCGTTCTGCCTCCTTGCGCACGGCGCGACCACGTTTTTCGTCGGATTCGGATTGGCGGATAGTAAGGACATCAGGCGTTTTTGAAACGACCTTGACTGGCGCGGCCACAACGTCTGCCGCTAGCCAGCATGAAGATCAGGCAGACTAAGCCAAACTTGGCCATCACATGCTCCAGTTCATGCCCCTGCCTTAGCTGCGATATAGCTGATTTCGTGAATGCGCGTTGGACACCGGCGGTTAGCGACCAAACGGTATCACCTTATTAGCAGAATCATGGCCAATATCCGCGCGACCAAGATAGGGTATGCCACCTACCGCGCACCAGTGCTGAATGACCTCTTCCTCATCCATCCCGAACGCCGGATCGTTATCGGGCACTTGGCTGCACCGCCCCAGCTGAATCCCAGCCACCTTACGGATGCCCGGATTGCTTGTGACGTGAAACAGCGTGCGATCAATCCGGTACATATATTCGGCGACTTCCTCGATCATCAGGATATGGCCGGTGAGATCGGGCTGGAGCGGGGTGCCGAGCAATTGGCTGAGAATCGTCAAATTAAACGCGGCTTGCGGCGTTTCGGGGACGACCGGATCAAGTAGCCAATCAAGCGCACGAAGTACCGCGTGCTCACCGCCGTCACGGTTGAGGTCGGCAGGCATAGGCCCGTGTGCGACCCTCCCGACCCCTTGCGCATAGAGCCCGGCAAGCAAAAAACCGGCATCGCTAAACCCGATGTAAAGCTTGTCCTGCGCGGCCGATCCAAACTGCGCTAACGCCGTATCGGCAACACGGCACGCCCCGTAACCACCACGGGCGAACCAAATTGCGTCAATCGCCGGATCATTGGCATATGCAACCAACGCCGATATCCGCGCGTCATCGGGGCCAGCGAAATGGCCGCATGACAGAAAGCATTGCTCGTGAAACACAAGCTCTGGCACAGCGCGCCCGTAAGTCGCACTGGCTAGATCATACAACCGGCCGGGAATTGAGACGTCCAATTGACAACTTGGCGCGACGACGCCGATACGCACGACTTTACCCCCCGAACGTGTTGCACTGCGCCGGATCACCGCTATCGAGCCCACGCTTGAGCCATGTCATCCGCTGCGCCGAACTGCCGTGCGTAAAACTTTCCGGTACAACAACACCCTGACTCGCGCGCTGGAGTGTATCGTCGCCAATTGCTTCGGCAGCACGCAGCCCCTCTTCTATGTCGCCCGCCTCAAGTAGGTTCGTATCATTGCGCGCCCATACGCCTGCATAGCAATCAGCCTGAAGCTCCATTGCGACTTGCAATTGATTGCCCTCAGCCTTGCTGGCCCGCTCCTGCGCACGCCTCACTTTTTCGGCGGCTCCCGTAATCGTCTGAATATGGTGGCCAACCTCATGCGCAATCACATAAGCCATCGGAAAATCCCCATCGACGCCAAAGCGCGTCTGCAATTCGTCAAAGAAAGTCGTGTCGATATAAATTTTCTGATCTGCCGGGCAATAAAAAGGCCCCATCGCCGATTGCGCAGCCCCGCACCCTGAATTGCCATCACGCGTGTAAAAAACCATCGCTGGCGCAGGATAGCGCTGACCATTTCGTGAAAAAATTTCCTCCCAGCGACGCTCTGTTGAACCAAGCACCTTCGCAGCAGTCGACTGAATCTGCGAAAGCTGGGCTGGCGCACCGGCCGGCGCGCTCTGCTGTTGCGGCGAGAGTTGGGTGCTACCGTCACCAAGCAGTGCACTTGGATCAACCTTGAATACAAACACCGCAATTAGGATAATGACTATTGTGCCGCAGCCCATTTTCCCACCACCGATCCGAAGGCCGCCGCCCATCCCCGGAAGGCCAAAGCCACCGCGTGATCCGCTTTGGACTTCAATATTCGTGCTTTCTTGTTCGTCATCAAGTCGCATCGCGCGTCCCCCCACTCATACTTTCGCGACAATGCCTAGTCGTAACGCCCGCGTCGAGCAAAAATCCGCTGGCGTCAATTTTGGGTTTGTGCTTGAGTCTCCCAAATTGAGCCCCGCTCAGGAGTTTTGCATGTTTTCCTTCATTCGTTATGCGCCGGCGCTTGTTTTGGCGTCACTCACTACCACTGCCATTGCTGCATCTGGGCGTCTGCCTGCAGGTGTTACCCCAATCCATTATGACATCCGCGTGAACCCTGATGCCGCAAAGCTTAGCTTTACAGGCAGCAGCACGATTCTTGTTAAATTAAGCGCAGCGACGGCAACGATCACGCTCAATGCCGCAGACCTGAGCATCAACAAGGCTTTACTCGATGGTGTTGCCGCAAGCGCAATCAGGCTTGATCCGAAAGCCCAAACAGTCACGCTCAGCTTTGCCAAGCCCGTCAGCGCTGGAGAACATAAGCTGTCATTCGACTGGAAGGGCAAGATTGGCCAGTCTGCCGCAGGCTTTTTTGCGATCGATTACAAAACGGTGGATGGTGGCGACGCGCGGATGCTCGCAACACAGTTCGAAGCGCCCGACGCGCGGCGTTTTGCTCCGATGTTTGATGAGCCAAGTCTGAAAGCGACCTTCTCTCTGACAGCGCTCTCGCCCAAGGGGCAGACCGCCTATTCAAACACACCCGTCACAGCAAAGGTAGATACGCCCGAAGGCACGCTGTGGAGTTTTGCAAAATCACCCAAAATGTCGAGCTACCTGCTCTTTCTCGGAATGGGGGATATTGAGCGCAAAACCGTGATGGCCGGTAAAACCGAAATCGGAGTGATCACGCGGAAAGGCGTGGTTGATCAGGGCGATTATGCTCTCGAAAGCGCGAAAAAGCTGCTCGCCTATTTCGATGACTATTTCGGGGTTCCTTATCCCCTGCCCAAACTTGATATGATCGCGGCACCGGGGTCGAGTCAGTTCTTCGGGGCGATGGAGAATTGGGGAGCGATCCTCTATTTCGAACGCACCGTGCTCATTGATCCAAAGCTAACAACCGAAAGCCAGAAACAGGATGTCTTTGGCACAGTTGCGCATGAAATGGCGCATCAATGGTTTGGCAATCTGGTGACAATGTCTTGGTGGGATGATCTTTGGCTCAACGAAGGCTTTGCTTCATGGATGGCCTCCAAGGTTGCCAATGATCTCAATCCCGAATGGCGATCACTGGCACAGTCGCTTGCGTTTGACCGGCAGGGTGCAATGGCGCTTGACGCACGCAGTTCGACCCACCCGATCATCCAGAAAATTAACACCGTTGATGAAATCAGCCAAGCCTTTGATTCGATTACATATCGCAAAGGCGAGGCCGTCATCCGCATGCTTGAAGCCTCTGTCGGGCGAGATCAGTTTCGCGCCGGCGTCCGCAATTATATGGCCAAGCACGCCTATGGTAACACGATCACAACCGATTTGTGGCAGGCAGTATCAGCAGCATCGGGACAGCCCGTTACCAAAATTATGGAAGGTTTCACGCTTCAAGGTGGCGTACCGCTAATCAAGGTCGGAACACCAAGCTGCGTAAATGGCGTAGGTCGTGTTACTTTGTCGCAAGGGCGGTTCGGGCTTGATCCTGTGTCAAAAGCGGCGCGTCTTTGGCAAATTCCAGTGCGGTTGAGCGCCGGAAACAAGGTGAGTAATGTGGTCGTACGCGGTGCAAAGTCAACCGCCGTAACCCTCAAAGGCTGCGGGTCTCTGGTCGTCAATTCAGGGCAAAGCGCCTATTATCGCACCCTCTATACACCAGCCCATTTTGAAACTTTGCGTGCGAACTTTGCGTCTCTCTCGCTTGATGATCAGGTTGGTATTCTTGCCGATGCTTATGCGCTCGCCAATGGAGGATATCAGCCGATCGAGCAATATCTTGGGCTGCTTTCCTCGCTTAGCGCAGACACCGCGCCGCTTGTTTGGACCCTCGCCGTGTCACAACTTACCAGTATCGATGATCGGCTGCGCGGTGCATCCGAACAGGCCGCATTCCGCGCGCGCGCGCGGACACTGTTGATGCCTGTCTTTAGTAAGACCGGCTGGCTTGCGCAGATAAATGAAGCGCCTGCAGTTGCACAGCTACGTGAACGAATCATTCCTGCTCTTGGGCAGTTTGGCGACGAAGCCATTCGCGAACAAGCACGGCTCTATGTCGAATCAAGTTTTTCAGCGCCTGACACAGTAAGCGGCGCAGTGCGGCTGGCTGCGCTTCCCGTTGCCGCTTACGCAGCCGACGCGAAGGCTTGGGAAACGCTCCATGCACGTGCCATCGCGGAAAAAGGGCCCGTGGCGAAGCGACTTTATTATGGTTATCTTGGAGCCGCAGCCAATCCCGAACTCGCCCGACAGGCACTTGGAATTGCGCTCACCGATGAAGCGCCCGTCCCGATCCGTTCGGCAATCATCCGGGCGGTTGCAGCAGAGCATCCGGAGCTCGCATTTAGCTGGGCAATTGCCAACGCGAAAGCAGTCAACGCGATACTTGAAGAAAGCTCGCGTGCAGGCTTCATCCCTGAACTAGCAGCAGCTTCGACCGACATGAAGATTGCCGACCAGATCATTGCCTATGCCAATCGGGCGCTTCCTGCCGGATCGCGCGGCGATGCCATAACGGCGGCATCGCTTGTCCGCTACCGTGCGACTGTGCGCGCGGCACAATCGGCGTCCATCGCCGCCTGGGCTAAAAATTCTGCACACAATTGACGAGGAAATTATGTTCTTAAAAGGAAAAACGGCGCTCATCACGGGGGCAACTTCGGGCATTGGCGCAGCTTATGCGGCAGCACTGGCCGCCGAAGGCGCGGCGATCATGATCAACGGCTTTGGCAACGCCGATGTTATCGCTGCCCAGCTTGAAGCGCTTTCAAAGGCATCGGGAGCGAAAGCGCTACACAGCGATGCAGATATGTCTGATGCTGTTGCGATCAACGCGATGGTCGCGATGTGCAATGGCGAACTTGGCGGGGCCGATATCGTTATCAACAACGCAGGCATCCAGCATGTCGAGGCTGTCGAAACCTTCCCGGCTGAAAAATGGCGCACGATGATGGCGATCATGCTCGATGGGCCGTTCCACCTGATGCAGGCAACAATCCCGCATATGAAGGCAAAAAATTGGGGCCGATTTATCGCGACTGCTTCAGCACATGCAACGGTCGCAAGTCCGAATAAATCGGCCTATATTGCCGCCAAGCACGGCGTCCTTGGCCTCACCAAAACTGTTGCACTCGAATTGGCACAGACTGGCATTACCGCAAACTGCATTTCGCCAGGCTATGTATGGACCCCTCTGGTTGAAAACCAAATTCCCGATACGATGAAAACGCGCGAGATGACGCGTGACCAGGTGATCAACGACGTGCTGCTTGCTGCAATCCCCCAAAAGAAATTCGTAATGCCTGAACAAGTGGCGGCGCTTGTTGTTTTCCTGTGTCGCGACGAGGCAAGCGCAATCACGGGTGCGAACCTGTCAGTCGATGGCGGTTGGACGGTGCAGTGAGATCCCTTTCAGTCGTTGCCTTATTACTATGCACTGCGCCTGTGATCGCGGCACCAAAGACCGAGGCGGTGCTGACAACTGACTGGCGCAAAGTCGCAACACAGTCCGATAAACTGAGGCTATTCCGCTGGCGCACTGCATTTCTAGCCGCCCTTGCCAGCGCCACAAAAGACGGTGAGGGCCAAGCAATCGCGCAGGAGGGTACGTTGCTAGTACCCGATGCAGGACTTGAACAGCCGGCAATCCCGGCGGGCAAATATCTATGCCGCACGATCAAACTTGGCCGGAATGGCATTTATACCAAAGCCTTTTCGGTGCGTGCCGCTTCACCCTGTACCCTAGCTGACATCGGCGGGCGAATGCGCCTTGTAACGGCCAACGGGAGCCAGCGGACAAAGGGCGATATCTTTCCCGGCAACGAACGACGGCAGATTTTCTTGGGTACAATGTTGCTTGGTGATGAAACCCGCGCGATGGACTATGGGCGTGACAGCGCACGCGATATGGCCGGATCGCTCGAACGTATTGGCCCAAAGCGCTGGCGACTGCTGCTGCCAGAGCCTGCGTTTGATTCAATGATGGATGTTATCGAGATAACGCCCGTTGATTGACTTTTCGGTGGAACTAGGTTTGTTTGGACTTATGTTCAGGAAGGGGATGAAATTATGACAATATTTGTAGCAATATTGATCGCGACCCAATCAAGCACGGTGGCATCGGTTCAAGCCATTCCCTATAGCCTGAGCGATTGCAAAACCGTTTTCATTCCAATGAATTATGATCAACAGCGGCCCGTTGAAAAACGGGTGCGGGGTAAATCCCGGCCGATGCAGAAACAACAGCAGAGCCCCCGCCCCTGCCTTACCCGGGCGAGTGGATGATCCGGGCGATTGCCATCGCTGCGCTGTTGAGCGCTGCACCCACCAATGCCGAGCCGCTTCGCGACACAATAAACGCCGATTTGGCGTCGCTAATCACAATTTACCGCGATCTTCACGCTCATCCTGAGCTTGGTTTTCAAGAAACCCGCAGCAGCGCAATTCTTGCGGCGGAAGCCAAGCGGCTTGGCTTCACTGTAACCACAGGCATCGCCAAAACCGGTGTTGTCGCGGTGATGAAAAATGGCCCTGGCAAAACTGTGCTGATCCGCGCCGATATGGACGGATTGCCGCTGGTTGAGCAAACCGGGCTGCCCTACGCGTCCAAAGTTCGCGCGGTCGGGCCGAATGGCACTGAAAACGGGGTAATGCACGCCTGCGGTCATGACATTCACATGACGACATGGATCGGCACCGCGCGGCAGCTCGCGGCGACGCGTGACACATGGTCGGGTACGGTTGTCATGATCGGCCAACCCGCCGAAGAAACCGTCGGTGGCGCGCAGGGGATGTTGGCCGACGGACTCTTCACCCGCTTTCCCAAGCCCGATTATCTGCTCGCCTTCCATGATAGCAGCGGCGCGCCAGCCGGAACGATTGGCTATACCAATGGCTTCGCACTCGCCAATGTCGATAGCGTGGACATCAAGGTGCGCGGCGTCGGCGGTCATGGTGCCGCGCCGCACCTGACCAAAGACCCGATTGTCCTTGCCAGCCGGATCGTGATGGCGCTGCAAACGCTGGTATCGCGTGAGAATAATC
>JBBTEI010000032.1:0-15172 GCA_038042405.1 Pseudomonadota bacterium | reverse complement strand
CTCGACGTCAGCCGGGATGAACAGGTTCAGCGACTGCGCCTGATCAATGTAAGGTGTGCGATCCGCCGCGAGTTCGATCAGCCAGCGTTGATCGATTTCAAAGCTAGTTTTGAACGTGTCTTTTTCCTCTGGCGTGAGAAAATCGAGATGCTGAACGCTGCCACCCTGTTCAAGGATGGTGTTCCACACATTGTCGCTGTTCTTCGACTTTTCAATGAGCAGCGCCTCTAGGTGCGGGTTGCGGATTGAGAAGCTGCCCGAGAGCGTCTTGTGGGTGTAGATGTTCGCCGGGATTGGTTCGATGCATGCGCTGGTGCCGCCGCAGATGATTGAAATCGATGCGGTTGGCGCGATTGCAGTTTTGCAACTGAACCGCTCCATCACGCCGCGCTCTTCCGCATCGGGGCACGCGCCGCGTTCGGTGGCGAGCAGCATTGAGGCTTCGTTGACGCCCTGGCTCAGATGTTTGAAAATTTTGAGGTTCCAGCTTTTGGCCATCGCTCCTTCAAACGGTAGGCCGCGCGCCTGAAGGAAGCTGTGGAAGCCCATGACGCCGAGGCCAACCGAGCGCTCACGCCCTGCGCTATATTTGGCGCGCGCCATTTCGGGCGGGGCGCGGTCAATATAGTCGCTCAGGACATTATCGAGGAAGCGCATGACATCCTCGATAAAGCGCTTGTCACCGTTCCACTCATTCCAGGTTTCGAGATTGAGCGACGACAGGCAGCAGACCGCTGTGCGGTCATTGCCCAAATGATCGCGCCCGGTGGGGAGGGTGATTTCGGAGCAGAGGTTCGACGTTGTTACCTTGAAACCAAGTTCGCGGTGGTGGCGCGGCATCGCTTTGTTCACCGTATCACCGAAGACGATGTAAGGCTCACCCGTGGCAAGGCGTGTTTCAACGATTTTCTGGAACAGCGAACGTGCGTCAACGGTTGCGCGGATGCTGCCATCTTTGGGGCTGACAAGGTTCCATTCAGCGCCGCTACGGACAGCCTCCATGAACGCGTCAGTGATCAGCACACCCTGGTGGAGGTTGAGCGCTTTGCGGTTGAAATCGCCGGATGCTTTGCGGATTTCTAGGAATTCTTCAATTTCGGGATGGTTAATGTCAAGATAGACCGCAGCTGAACCGCGCCGCAGTGAGCCCTGCGAAATCGCGAGCGTCAGGCTATCCATCACGCGGACAAAGGGGATGATGCCGCTGGTTTTGCCGTTGAGGCCAACGGGTTCGCCGATACCGCGCACGCTGCCCCAATAGGTACCGATGCCGCCGCCGCGTGATGCGAGCCAGACGTTTTCGTTCCATGTGTTGACGATGCCTTCAAGGCTATCATCAACGCTGTTCAGGTAACATGAAATTGGCAAGCCGCGCCCCGTGCCGCCGTTTGAAAGAATCGGGGTTGCAGGCATGAACCACAGCTTCGAGATATAGTCATAGATCCGCTGGGCATGTTCCTGATCATCGGCATAGGCCGACGCCACGCGCACGAACAAATCCTGATAGTTTTCGCCCGGCAACAGATAACGATCCTTGAGCGTATCCTTGCCGAATTCGGTCAACAATGCGTCGCGCGACCGATCAATATCCAGTGGGTACGAATCCAAGCGGCTGCGCGAATCAGTGATCGTGCCTTTGCCAGCCCGTTCACCGGCGGAGTCTTCAATCAAGGTTGCCACATCATTATCGCTAATTAATTGTGATTCACGCAAATCCACTGCTCTCATCCCCTATACTCAAAACGACTCGTTCGCTTGATTTTAAGGCCATCAGAGTGCGAACGCCCCCGATAGCATTTTTCTGATCGACCCAGTGGTTTTTTCGCATTTTTGCCTATCCTTGCAGCGAATCTTCCCGCACGGCAAAGAGTGATCTTTGCCGCTTGTGAGCACAAGCTGTTGAGTTGCCCCCCGCGACTAACCACCATCTATAGTGATCAATCTTTGGCGCGACGCAAGCGATTTATTACGTTTGAGAGACTCGTTTCGTCGTATCTCTGACTCGTTTCATGGAGAAGACATTAGCTGCACATCGTGCGACGCGCGGTGCTTCCGCGCTTTTTGAAATCGCAAGATGGTAAATGCAAAATTAAAAATAAATTTCAGCGGAGGGATATCAAACGCTCCACAATGCGAAAGTGGATTGCGGCGAACCGCCTTAACCAATATCGCACCGCGACATGTGCCGTCTCGAATGAGCGAATTAAGGTGATAGCTTCCAATGCTGCTTGAACGTTTTCTAAACCGCGTGATCAAAATCGGCGAACTTGTCGTCACTGGCCCCGGGAGCGGCACCACCCGCTATGG
The DNA here is from genome assembly GCA_038042405.1 of Pseudomonadota bacterium. GTDB lineage: Bacteria > Pseudomonadota > Alphaproteobacteria > Sphingomonadales > Sphingomonadaceae > Aquisediminimonas. Next base: position 12,865 of record JBBTEI010000032.1, on the reverse strand, counting down.
TACGCCTGACCTCGACCGTGCACCGGTCAAAATTGCGATCAAGAATGCTGCCACAGCGCGCGCTATCGCACGTAACCCGGCGCTTGGTGCGGGTGAAGCGTGGATGGATGGCCGCCTCACCATCGAGAATGATGATATTCTCGGCCTGCTTGATCTCGTCGGCTATAACATGCGCTGGGATTGGGATAATAAGAGCCGCGTTTCGCTATGGCGCAACACGCGCTGGATTACCCGCCTGCTTCCGCGCAATGATGGCACCCGCGCCAAATCAAATGTCGCGCACCATTATGATCTGTCCGACCGGCTTTATGATCTTTTTCTTGATGCTGACCGCCAATATAGCTGTGCCTATTTCACCGATAATGCCAACAGTCTTGAAACCGCGCAGAAGGACAAGCTTGCGCACATCGCCGCCAAGCTCTGCCTTGAGCCGGGCCAGACTGTGCTTGATATCGGTTGCGGCTGGGGTGGCCTTGCTCTGTATCTTAACCGCGTGGCGGGTGTGTCAGTCACTGGGGTGACGCTATCCGAAGAACAGTTGCTCGTCGCGCGCCAGCGTGCCGAGGCGGCGGGTGTTTCGGATAAGGTGAAATTTGAACTGATTGATTACCGCAATGTCACAGGCACATTTGATCGCGTCGTTTCGGTCGGGATGTTCGAACATGTCGGACGCGCGCGCTATGATGCGTTCTTTGATACGGTGCGCGACAGGTTGACGCCTGAGGGGATTGCCCTCATTCACACCATCGCCCGCGTCGATGGCCCTGGCGCAACTGATCCATTTACCGCGCGCTATATCTTCCCCGGCGGCTATTCGCCCGCGATTTCGGAAATCCTGCCGCCAATTGAACAGGCTTGGCTGTGGCCGACCGATATTGAGGTGCTGCGCCTCCATTACGGATTTACGATTGATGAGTGGTACAAGCGCGTGCTTGCCCACCGCGCCGATATTGAGGCGTTGTATGACGAACGCTTCTACCGGATGTGGACGTTCTACCTCTCCGCCGCGATTATTGCGTTCCGCCATGATGGGCATTGCAACGTGCAGATCCAGCTTGCGCGCAAGCGTGACATCGTGCCGCTAACCCGCGACTATATGTATGCCAAGGAAAAGGAATACCGCGCGATTGAGGCGTCTCTGGGTTAACGCGTCGCCACCCACGCGTTCACCTGTTCCTCTAGCACGTCAAGCGGGACGGGGCCGCTTTTAAGGACAACATCATGGAAGCCCTTGATGTCAAACCTCTCGCCTAGCTGCTTTTCGGCTTTGCCGCGCAAATCGGTGATCTTGAGCCGTCCGACCATATAGGCGGTCGCTTGGCCGGGATAAACGATGTAGCGTTCGATAGCCTTGACGATGCCGCCGGGCGCATCGGCTGAGTTATCCTCAACATATTTGATCGCGCGTTCGCGGCTCCAGCGTTTGTGGTGAAGCCCCGAGTCGACCACCAATCGAATTGCGCGGTGAAGCTCCAACTGAAGCCGCCCAAAATTGCGGTAGGGATCAGTATAAAGCCCCATATCCTTGGCGAGTTTCTCAGAATACAGCCCCCAGCCTTCGGAGTAAGCCGTCACCCCTCCGAATTTTCGGAACGGCGGCACGCCTTTGAGCTCAGTCTGGATCGCGAGTTGCAGATGATGGCCAGGAATACCCTCATGATAAAATAGCGCTTCAACCTCGGTGATGGGCATATCAGCCATATTATAGAGGTTGGCATAATAGGTGCCGGGGCGTGATCCATCGGGTGCGGGCCTCTGATAAAAAGCTTTTCCTGCCGATTTTTCGCGAAACGCCTCGACGCGTTTAACGACCATCGGTGCCTGAGGGAGGACACCGAACCATAGCGGCAACAGCGCGGTGATATCCTGCTTCGCCTTTTCGGTTGCGGCGAGATATTGCGCGCGGCCTTCATCGGTATTGGCGGCGTAAAATTGCTTATCCTCGCGCATGAATTTGAAAAAGGCTTGCAGATCGCCGTCAAATTTCACGCGGGCCATGATCTCACGCACTTCGCCGTGGATGCGCGCGACTTGATCAAGACCAAGCTGGTGAATCTGGTCTGGGGTAAGATTGGTCGTCGTATAGTTGCCAAGTCGCTCGGCATAATAAGCGGCACCTTCAGGAAAGCGCCACACGCCGTCATCTGTGCTCGCGTGCGCTTCCTGCGCCGTCATTTCGGCAATCAGTCGTTCATAGGCGGGCTTGACCGATGCTATAAGCGCACTGGCTCCTGCTGCGAGCAGCACGTCTTTTTCAGACTGGGAGATTTCCAGTTTGGCGACTTTGGATTTCAGATCGGCGTAGAGCGGTGCGTCGGTTTCTGTGCTCGTAAACGGTGCGCCTGCGATCACGTTGCGGGCGTCGGCAATGACATAGGGATAGACCCATTTGGGCGGCATCAAACCTTTGGCGGCATTGTTTTTTGCTTTGGTGACTTCCTGATCAATCGCGGTACCAAGCCCGGTAAGGCGGCTTACATAGGCCTCTGCATCGGCTTTGCTATCAACGCGGTGAATATTGATAAGGAAAGCGGGAAGCTGGCTCTGTGGGCCATTCATCTGATCAAAGGCATAGCCATAATCGCGATAGGCGAATGCTGTATTGCGCCGTTCGATCATTTTTTCAAAAAGGCGGAATGACAGGCGATTTTCGGGGTTTAGCTTGGCAGGTGTAAAGCGCCTGCGCATATCCTTGAGCGCCGCCTGATCAGATTGATGGCGGCGCAAAGCTTCGGCTTCGGAATAATCGTCCCACTTCGCATAGTCTGCATCCTTTATCGCGCGGAAGGATTTGCCAACCGGCGAGTGTGCGAGCTGTGCTGCATCATAATCTTGGAAAAACTGCGCAATTGCGGCGTCCTGAAGATTGATTGCTGCCGCTGCTTTTGCAGGTGCGGGCGCAGCGGCAAGTGGAGCCGATAGCGCGAGAGCCAAAACCGAAATGCCAAATGCTAAAATTCGCATGAGCGCTAAAACTCCCCAAAATGGGTGATGCGCGAAAACATCAGCCCGGAAGCGCAAGTAACTGCGCCCCCGGGCTGATTGAAGTCAATGGAATTTGTTGGGTTCGCCGGTTTTAGGAGGCGAAAGCAACCTGGCGACGGCGGGCACGCATTGTACCGCCGACCATGCCAAAGCCGAGGATCATCAGCGCCCATGTTGCCGGTTCGGGCACCGCCGCGACTTCAATCTGGCCCGAAGTCAAAAGTTGAAAATCACCGTTGAAGGTTGAAGCCCCATCGAGGCCAAGACCGGTAACGCGAAAGCTTTGCAGACCAAAATCGCCATTTCCGCTTGCGCTGATCGCAGCCAGCGCGGTGGTTTCAAAGCTGAGATCAGTTAGCGCGCCATTCGAGAAGGTTGCCGAAAATGCGGTAAGATCAGCAAGGCCGTAGTTGAAAAAGCCGCTCGAAGGAAAGCCCGATGGGTTTACTTGGGAAAAGGTAAAGATCGTGCTGGTATCAAGCGCGAAGTCGGCAAGGTCTGCCAAGCCAAACGTGCCTGATTGCGGGGTCAACTGTCCAACCAGCGACGGCGGAAGGAAGGAAAATGACCCAACCCCGTCGGTGATTCTAATCAACTGACCTTGGCCAGGCACCGTCGTTGGAGCCGTGCGATCAGCACCGATATAACCAAATGAAACAGTTGCCGCCTGCACGGGAGCAGTGCTCCAAGCAAGGATCGCCAACGCAAGCGCTTTCAAAATTTTCACTCTAGCCCCCAGGGTAATTTTCTGCGTCATGCCAACGCTACTATAGTTCGTTTATGTCACCCCAATGACAAGTCAATGGCTTGGTTAGCCGCAGAGTAACCAACTGTCGCATAATCGGACAGAATCAAGGAATGCGGCCTAACGTCCATAAGATGGGATCGACCATCCCCGCGTGATTGCAAGCGCGCGGAGGCCAAATCCGGCACATCCGCCAAATAGGCCAGCCAGCACCACCGGCACTCCCAGCCAGACCATCATCACAAATGATCCGGCGGCAAGCGCAGCGGCGGTCACATAGATTTCGGGCCGTAGCAGGATTGAAGGTTCGCCCGCCAGCACATCGCGGATGATGCCGCCGACGCAGGCGGTGATCACACCCATCATCACCGCTGATAAAGGCGGGATACCAAGGTCAAGTGATTTTGCCGTGCCATATACGGCATATAGGGCCAAGCCGACCGCATCAAACCAATCAAGTGCGCGTGCGTTCCATAATCGGGCGGGGGTGATCCAGATCAGCAACGCGGTGGCAAGGCAGACCGCAGGCACATTCCAATCATGCACCCAGAACACGGGGGCACCGATGAGCAAATCGCGAACGGTGCCCCCGCCAACCCCGGTAATGAGCGCGAAGAAACTGAACGTCACCAAAGTTTGCCGCGCCCGTGCGGCTGCAAGTGCGCCCGATGCAGCAAATACGGCGATCCCGAACAGATCAAGCCAGATAAGCGGGGCAATCATTTCAAATTATGCTGCCTTCTATCAAGATTACATATGGATCGGTTTGCCCGTAACTGCCATCGCCGCCTCCTTGATCGCTTCGGAGTGCGTTGGGTGGGCGTGGCAGGTGTAGGCGATGTCTTCGCTTGTTGCACCGAATTCCATCGCTTGGGTCGCCTGCGCGATCATCGTTCCGGCAAGCGAGGCGATGATGTGGATGCCGAGGACGCGGTCAGTCTTGGCGTCGGCGATCACCTTTACAAAACCCTCGGTGTCGCGATTGGTTTTGGCACGGCTGTTCGCCATCATCGCGAATTTACCGACTTTGATCTCGCCCTTCGCCTTGGCCTCCTCTTCGGTAAGGCCAAGGCTCGCGATTTCTGGGTGGGTGTAGACGACGCCGGGGATCAGGTCATGATTGACGATGCCGGTCAGCCCAGCGACGAATTCCGCCGCTGCAATCCCCTCATCCTCGGCTTTGTGTGCAAGCATCGGGCCGGGGGTCACATCACCGATGGCATAGATACCCTTAACCGAAGTCTGGAAATCATGGCCGACCTCAATCTGGCCGCGATTATTGGTGGCGAGCCCAGCCTTATCGAGCGCGAGACCGTCTGTGTTGGGTTTCCGCCCGATGCTTACGAGAACACAGTCTGCTTCGATGGTTTCGGCAGCGCCGCCGACGGCTGGCTCGACCGTAAGTGTCGCGTTGTTGCCCTTTAGGGTAACACCTGTGACCTTGGTACTTGTGCGAATGACAAAGCCCTGCTTCTTGAAAATCTTCGCCGCTTCCTTGCGGACTTCGCCGTCCATTCCAGGGAGGATCTGATCAAGATATTCAACCACCGTTACCTCAGCGCCAAGCCGCCGCCAGACGCTGCCAAGTTCGAGACCGATCACGCCACCACCAATGACAACCATATGCTTGGGCACTTTGGGGAGCGCGAGTGCGCCAGTTGAATCAACTACAATCTTTTGATCAATCGTGACGCCGGGAAGCGGTGTGACTGACGAGCCGGTGGCGATCATGATATTTTTCGCGATGTAGTTTGTGCCCGCGACATCGATGCTGTTCGCCGACGTAAAGGCCGCGTGGCCCTTGAGCCAATCAACCTTATTCTTTTTGAAGAGGAAAGCGATGCCACCCGTCAACTCGCTGACGGCCTTGGTTTTTTCGGCATGCATCGTATCAAGGTTGAGGGAGACGCCTTTGAAATCAATGCCGAATTTGGCAAGCGCGCCCGAATGGGCCTCTTCATAAAGCTCGGAAGCATGGAGCAAAGCCTTGGACGGGATGCACCCGACATTGAGGCAGGTGCCGCCAAGCGTTTCACGCGCCTCAACACAGGCAACTTTAAGCCCAAGCTGCGCCGCGCGGATCGCAGCGACATAGCCGCCAGGGCCAGCGCCGATAATGATGAGATCGTAGGGGGTGTCGGTCATCGCTTATTCCTCACAAATCAATCAACAGCCGCGTCGGATCCTCAATCGCATTCTTGACTGCGACGAGGAAGGTCACGGCTTCGCGCCCGTCGATCAGGCGGTGATCGTAGCTGAGTGCGAGATACATCATCGGGCGGACGACCACTTGGCCATCACGCACGACCGGGCGGTCTTCGATGCGGTGGAGGCCGAGGACGGCGCTTTGCGGGGGATTGATGATCGGGGTGGACATTAGCGATCCGAAGACGCCGCCATTGGAAATGGTGAAGGTGCCGCCCTTCATATCGTCCATCGTCATCGTGCCGGCCTTGGCCTTGGCGCCGAAATCGCCGATGGCTTTTTCGATGCCCGCCACGCTCATATCCTGCGCGTCGCGGATCACGGGGACGACAAGGCCGTTAGGCGCGCTGACCGCCACCGAGATATCGGCATAGTTGCGGTAGACGATTTCCTCGCCCTCGATGCTTGCATTGACTGACGGAATGTCTCGCAGCGCCATGCACACGGCCTTGGTGAAAAAGCCCATGAAACCGAGGCGGACACCGTGCTTCTTTTCAAATAGATCCTTATACTTCGCCCGCGCGGCCATCACCTCGGTCATATCGACGTCGTTGAAGGTGGTGAGCATCGCGGCGGTGTTCTGTGCTTCTTTCAAACGCCGCGCGACCGTTTGGCGCAGGCGCGTCATGCGGACGCGTTCTTCGCCGCGATTGGCGGTTGATGGAGCTTTCGGAGCTTCGGCAGCGGGCGCAGCGGCCACCGTTGCAGCAATTGGAGGCGCGCTGACAGCGGCCAATACATCTTCCTTGGTTAGGCGACCATCTTTGCCGCTGCCTTTAATCTTCGAGGGATCAAGGCCGTGTTCGAGGATCAAGCGGCGCACCGAAGGTGATAGCGTAAGATCACCAGCATCGGCTTCAATCGCAAGAACTGGCGCAGCGATGGCAGGAACTGCAGCAGGTGCGCCCGAAGCGGCCTCAATCGCAGCAATTACGGCACCAACGCCAACGGTCGCGCCTTCGGCAAACATTTGTGCGCCCATAATTCCGGCAACGGGAGATGGCACTTCAACGGCGACCTTATCCGTCTCAAGGCTTGCAATCGGTTCATCCATGGCGACAGGATCACCGGGCTTTTTGAGCCATTGGCCAAGCGTGGCTTCGGCGATGGATTCGCCAAGGGTGGGGACTTTGACTTCGGTGCTCATAATCAGCCTTTCCGCTGGCGTCTGATTTCGGCGCGGACATTATGTCCAAGCGCGTCGGCAATAAGCGCGGCCTGTTCGGCCTGATGACGCTTGGCGAGCCCTGTCGCAGGTGATGCACTCGCCTTGCGCCCGGCATAGCGGGCGCGGGCGGGCGCAACCTTGGACTTGGTCAAGCATTCCTCGATGAAGGGCTCAACAAATGACCAACTGCCGTTATTCTTCGGTTCCTCTTGCGCCCAGACGATTTCTTCCAAGCCCGTCATCCGGTCAAGCCGTGAAACCAGCGGTTCGCCGGGGAAGGGATATAGCTGCTCAAGCCGCAGGATTGCGGTGTTGGTATCGCCGGCTGCATTGCGGGCATCTAGCAGATCAAACGCGACTTTGCCCGAACATAGTATGACGCGTTTTACGTCTTCATCCTTGGGGCCCCAAGGATCAGATAGAATTCGCATGAAATGACTGTTGTCGAGGAATTCATTGACGTTCGAAACCGCCATCTTGTGCCGCAGCAATGACTTTGGCGACATGATGATCAGCGGCTTGCGGAATGGGCGGTGCATTTGCCGCCGCAAGAGGTGAAAATAATTGGCTGGGGTCGTGATGTTGGCGACCTGTATATTATCTTCGGCACACAGTTGTAGATAACGCTCAAGTCGCGCTGAGCTGTGCTCGGGCCCTTGGCCTTCATAGCCGTGTGGCAGCAGCATCACGAGGCCGTTCGCACGGAGCCATTTGCTCTCACCACTCGCGATGAACTGGTCAATCATTACCTGCGCACCGTTGGCGAAATCGCCGAATTGACCTTCCCACAGCACCAGCGCCTTTGGATCAGCGCCAGCATAGCCATATTCAAAGCCGAGCACGCCAAATTCAGACAATGGGCTGTCGAGCACTTCAAACCGGCCATGCGGCACGGTTGAAAGCGGGATATATTTGGCCTCGGTGCCCTGATCGACCCAAACGGCATGGCGGTGGCTGAATGTGCCACGCCCCGAGTCCTGTCCCGACAAACGAACGCCATAGCCTTCGGAGAGCAGCGAGCCGAACGCAAGCGCCTCACCCGATGCCCAATCCAGTCCTTCGCCCTTGGCAAATGTTGCCTTTTTTGCTTCGAGAACGCGGGCAAGTGTCGGGTGGATATTATGCCCGTCGGGCACCGTTGTCAGCGTCCGGCCAAGCCCTTCGAGCAATTTGCGCGAAATGCCTGTTTCGACATTACGCCGCGCCGTCTCTGGATCGGCAGGCTTGCTTAGGCCCGCCCAGCGTCCGCCGAACCAATCGGCCTCGTTCGCCTTGTAATTGGTGCCAGCGATAAATTCTTCTTCAAGCTGCGCAACAAAACTGGCGGCGTGTGCCTCCGCCCAATTTGCGTCAATTACGCCTTGTTCAATGAGGCGCGGGGCATAGACCGCGCTGACCGCCGGGTGGGTTTTGATGTTGGCGTACATCAGCGGCTGGGTGAAGCTTGGTTCATCGCCTTCATTGTGACCAAAGCGACGGTAGCACCACATGTCGATCACGATATCGCGGTGGAAGGTCTGGCGATATTCGATGGCGAGCTTGCACGCGAAGGTGACGGCTTCGGGGTCGTCGCCATTGACGTGGAAAATCGGTGCTTGAACGCCCTTTGCCACATCGGAAGGATAGGGCGAGCTCCTCGCGAATTGCGGGCTGGTGGTAAAGCCGACCTGATTGTTGACGATGAAGTGGATGCAGCCGCCGGTATTATAGCCACGAATGCCCGAAAAGCCGAGGCATTCCCAAACAATCCCTTGGCCCGCAAAAGCGGCGTCCCCGTGGAGCAGGATGGGCAGCACCTGAACGTGGTTTTCGAGGTCGTCACGCATCGTCTGGTTCGCGCGCACTTTACCAAGAACGACTGGATCAACTGCCTCCAAATGCGAGGGGTTGGGGACGAGCGACATATGCACCTTGATTCCATCAAACTCACGGTCTGTGCTGGTGCCAAGATGATATTTGACGTCACCTGATCCGCCGACATCATCAGGGTTCGCCGATCCGCCCGAGAATTCATGGAATATGATACGATATGGCTTGGCCATCACATTGGCGAGGACATTCAACCGGCCCCTGTGCGGCATTCCGATGACGATTTCGCGCACACCAAGCGCGCCGCCGGTTTTCACGAAACTTTCAAGTGCCGGGATCATCGCTTCGCCGCCATCAAGGCCGAACCGCTTGGTGCCGACATATTTGCGGCCAAGGAATTTTTCGTATTGCTCGCCCTCAATCACCTTGGCGAGGATCGCGCGCTTGCCTTCGGGGCTGAACCCGATTGACTTGTCGGCCCCCTCCATCCGCTCTTGGAAAAAGCGCCGCTCTTCAACATCGGAGATATGCATATATTCAAGGCCGACATTGCCGCAGTAATTGGCGCGCAGAATTTCAACGAGCTTACGCACAGTCGTCCATTCAAGCCCGAGATTGCGACCGACATAGACGGGCGCATCTTGGTCATCCCCAACGAAGCCATGATATTCCGGCGTCAAATCCGCCGGTATATCCTGCTTGGCAAGGCCGAGCGGATCAAGATTGGCCGAAAGATGCCCCCGCACACGGTAGGTGCGGATGAGAAGCATCGCACGGATCGAGTTGCGGGCCGCACGCTCAATTTCGCCTTCGGATAGAGGCTTGCCGACTGCCTTTGCCGCTGCTTTGATCTCAACGGCCATTTGCGTCGGATCAAGCGCAGCCGTCAGATCGTCAGTAGCCGTCGGTGGCCAATTTGGCCGCGCCCAGCTAGGGCCTTGCTCGCTCTCGAAGTTGTGATTCTCGATACCCATGATACTCACTTTCCTTGGGGGAGGAATGTCAAAGAAGGTTAGCCCTTCAAAAGCGCAGCAAGTGTCGTGCCAAGTTCGGAAGGTGAAGGCGAAACGCGGATGCCCGCTGCTTCCATCGCGGCAATCTTATCTTCAGCGCCGCCTTTGCCGCCCGAAACAATTGCACCGGCATGGCCCATCCGCCGACCGGGAGGGGCGGTGAGGCCAGCGATAAAGCCGACCATTGGTTTCTTGCGGCCATGTTTGGCTTCATCAATCAGGAATTGCGCGGCCTCTTCTTCAGCGCTGCCGCCGATTTCGCCGATCATGATCATCGATGTCGTTGCATCATCGCCAAGGAAAAGCTCTAGCACATCGATGAAGTTGGTGCCGTTGACAGGATCGCCACCGATGCCAACCGCCGTCGTTTGGCCAAGCCCTTCAGCAGTCGTTTGAAACACCGCTTCATAAGTGAGTGTGCCCGAACGCGACACGACACCGACTGAGCCTTTGGAAAAGATCGAACCCGGCATAATGCCAATCTTGCATTCGCCCGGCGTCAGCACGCCAGGGCAGTTCGGGCCAATAAGCCGTGATTTTGAACCCGATAGCGCGCGTTTGACCTTGACCATATCGAGCACCGGAATGCCCTCAGTAATGCATACGATCAGCGGCACCTCGGCATCAATCGCCTCAAGGATTGAATCCGCAGCAAACGGCGGTGGCACATAAACGACACTTGCGTCTGCACCGGTTTTCGCAACCGCTTCGGCAACCGTGTTGAACACGGGCAGGCCGATATGCGTGCTGCCACCCTTACCCGGCGTCACCCCGCCAACCATTTGCGTGCCATAAGCCAGTGCTTGCTCGGTGTGAAACGTGCCGGTTTCGCCAGTCATCCCTTGGGTGATGACGCGTGTGTTTTTATTGACGAGGATGGACATTATTTTCTCCGGAAGAAGTCGAACCAGCGCCGCTTCGCTGGTTCCATCGGGGGGATATATTTACTCAGATTGCCGGATCTGAAATCGGCAGCTACGTTTCGCCATGCGCCGTCTGATGGCGGCCGCAATTCGTCGCCAGGAAAGAAAATTTCTCCGTCCCCTTCGTCGCCGCTAACGTCATAAAACCCCACACCATGCTCCAAAGCTAATCGCCTTGTGGTGTCATATGCGTCGTCCGCTTCCGACCAACGATAGCCGATGTAAATTATGCTGGGGCCAAAACTATAGTCAGTGATGCGTGGATTATCTACTTCGTCGTCCGAGACTTCTTGCATATTCGGCCAGTCCGCCAGCATCGCTTCGTACCATTTTTGCAGCGCTGGCGATGACGTCGCAGGGTCGAAACCGCTGTCGTCGTCAGGCCAGTCAACTTGCTTTTGATACCAAGCAGAAAACTCACCCCTTTCACGAGGAGCAGCGTTTGGGTCGAACACCATCAAGTCGTAGCTCATCGCTGCTTATCCCAATCTAGCTACGCCAACGACCCGTCAATCGCCCGACACGCCACCAGCAACTCCTTGACCGCATCAACCGATACGTCAAAATTGGCTTTTGCCTCGGCATTGAGTTCAATCTCGACGATCTTCTCAATCCCGCCTGCGCCAATCACGCAGGGGACGCCGACGTAGAGATTGTTGACGCCGTATTGGCCGGTGAGGTTGACCGCCGCTGGCAGGACGCGCTTTTTGTCCTTGAGATAGGCTTCGGCCATTTCGATCCCGCTCGTCGCGGGTGCATAATAGGCCGAGCCGGTTTTGAGCAGCGCGACGATTTCGCCGCCACCTGCGCGGGTGCGCGCGACGATGGCGTCGATGCGCTCTTTGGTGCTCCAGCCCATTTTAATCAGATCGGGGATTGGGATGCCCGCAACGGTTGAATATTCAACCACTGGCACCATCGTATCGCCGTGGCCGCCGAGAACAAACGCTGTCACATCCTGCACGCTGACCTTAAATTCGTCGGCAAGGAAATGACGGAACCGCGCGCTATCGAGTACCCCTGCCATCCCGCACACCATGTGATGCGGCAGGCCAGAAAATTCGCGTAGCGCCCAAACCATCGCGTCAAGCGGGTTGGTGATGCAGATAACGAACGCGCCCGGCGCATTGGCCTTGATGCCTTCGCCGACGGCTTTCATGACTTTGAGGTTGATACCGATCAGGTCATCACGGCTCATCCCCGGCTTGCGCGCGACGCCTGCGGTGACGATGATAACGTCTGCGCCTGCAATGTCGGCATAATCGTTTGAACCTTTAAGGTTGACATCAAAGCCTTCAACCGGGGCGCACTGTGCCAGATCAAGCGCCTTACCCTGAGGAACGCCGTCAACCACATCGAACAGCACGACATCGCCAAGCTCCTTCGATGCTGCGAGATGCGCGAGTGTACCACCAATATTACCAGCGCCGATCAGCGCGATTTTCTTGCGTGCCATGATTGTTCCTCCTTGAGCCGTAACGGAATTTGGCGATGCCCTAAGCCGATTCCAGCCCCAGAACAACCGCTTAAATGATCCACAACCAACTATTCTATGAGACTTATTCGCAGTAGCAATAGAACGGAGCTTTGTGTGAATGGCTTAGCTGTGATATCCCGTAATGATCAATGCGGAGACATTTATGACAGAGCGACGCCAATTGACCGTGGATATTGTGTCTGACGTTGTATGCCCGTGGTGCATCATCGGTTATCGCGGGCTTGCGGCGGCGGCGGAAACGCTTGCTGATCGCGTGGATATTATCGTCCGCTGGCATCCGTTTGAGCTGGCCCCGGCAACACCGCCTGAGGGGCAATTGCTCACGGATTATACCCGCGAACGTTATGGCGCGACGCCCGAACAAAGCAGCCAAAACCGCAAACGGCTGGTTGATACCGGCAAAGCGCTTGGCATTGATTTCCGCTATGGCCCCGATAGTCGCATTTATAACAGCCACAAAGCGCATGAATTGCTGACTTGGGCGGGAGAGTGCGGCAAGCAGACCGCGCTCAAGCTCGC
>JBBTEI010000031.1:0-15037 GCA_038042405.1 Pseudomonadota bacterium | reverse complement strand
TCCTTCCATTGACGGCTGAATATTACACCATCAAATGCCGGGACTAAACACCTAGGTAACCGCTCTGTGCAACGGACAGCTGATTCGCGGCGGCCACTAAATAAAAAAGCGCGACCGTTTCAGGTGAAACGATCGCGCTCATGTTTTGCTAATCACCCCGCCAAAACAGGGCAATCATTAGTTATTAATTACAACCAGCAAGCTTCACACTGGCGATACGGGTGTTCCAGTTAAAGCTGCCATTGGCCTTCAGATATTCACTGGTGAACCAGAAGGTGCAGTTATCAACCGGATCAACCGTCATCGACGAATAGTCGCCCCAGCGGCTGAGACCGCCAGTTTGAACGCCGGTGCCGACGATGACCGAGTTTTCAACACCAAGCGTACCTGCAGCATCGGTTGGTGCCCGCGCGGCAACGCTAATGCTTGGTCGAAGTGACGGGGTGGTACGCTTCGTGATGCTATAACCAAGCAGGAAATTGCCATTCTTGTCCTGCGCCATAGCACCCATCCAGCGTGTAGCACTCGTCGGCGCGTAAGTGCCTTGCTGGAAAATCACTGGAGCAGCAGCGCCAGGATTGCGAATTTCATACCAGCGCACACCAGTCGAGATCGAATGGTTAGCAACCAGCGCCTCATGGCCATCGGGGTACATGCGGTATGACAGGCGTGAAATCATCCGATCACCAAGACCGTCAAGGTTGGTGCCTGGGCTTGGCTGACGCACGCAGGTGCCCGTTGCGGAGCAAAGCTGTGTATAGGCGGCAACAGGGATAAGCGTTGGGCCTGTGAAGGTCGTCAGCGCCGGATTGGCGAAGTTAGCCTTGAACTTGTAGAGGCTGAGTGTCGTGTTGCTGCCACGGCGGAGCCCAAGCAGGTAATTTGGCGAACCGGCAGCGACCGGTGAGCTACCATCAGGATCCGAAGGCAGCAGGCTGAAATCGCCTGTTGCAGGCATCGTAAAGCACTGTTGTGTTGCTGCGGTGCCTGCAATCATCGCAGCGCGATCATAGGCACAAGCGCGTGTTCCGACGAAAGCCGTCAACGCCGCATTGAACACGTTGAACGTGAAATAATAGGCGTCGGGGTGAACTGCGAATTTAGGATAATCGGGGAAATCATTATAGCTGAAAGCATAGCGATTATAGCCGCCCGTCGCATCCGCAGTTTTCGAAACAGCAACACATTCAAAAAATGGTGCCGCTGTTGGTGTTACCGCAAATTGGGTGATAACCCAGCGCTGCGCGGCGGCATCGAAATTGACGATCGGATCGCCGTCATTCGCCGTTTCGCACTTGCCACCGAAACCGGCGAAGAGTGCATTTGTCGCCGTTGGCCCCATCACGAGCGCACCAGTTGCCTTGCTGTAAACCGCCAATGATGAACCATTAACGATCTGGACATATTGGGTGGTGCCAACCGCGCCGTGCGTGTCTGGTGGAGCAGAGTTGACGGTGAAACCTGCGATACCATTGCCAAGACCATCAAAGTTACGGCCAATTGTGGCAACAGGAGCGAGCGGGCCGCCAGTCTTGCCAGCAGATCCCTTGATCGAGCTCTGGAGCACTTTATCGACAACTTCGGGCTTAGGAACGCCGGTATAGGGTTCGGGGCGCGGCAGGCCACGGCTTTCGCGGATGCGCAATTCCTTTGATGGCGCGATCAGAACGTCCTTGAGGCTGGGAAGCACGTCACGCTTGACCTCCTGACGGATTTCCATTTTGGTCTGGCTGATTACAGCGGCTTCTGCTTGCGCTTTGAGCAATTCTGCATCCTGCGCCATTGCCGACGCGGGCATGACCATTGCCGTCGTCACCGCCAGCATGGGTATAAATTGTTTATAGTTTTTCATGCGACAAAACCTCTTCCTGAAAAAATTTATGGGTGGGCTGAGGGCCGAGAGCCCCAACGCAGTGACAAACAGCCACACTATCGGAAATAGCGCAATCATTAATTAATCATTAATCATTCTTTTATCCCGGCCCGCCGATTACCCGCCGATTTGCATAATTTTATTGCCTGAACACATGCAAGAATAGCATAAATATTTGTGCATTTAAATAGTAGGATATTCGGGTGCGCGCCGGCTTCAGGCAAAAAAACGGCCGCCCCGGATTCCCGGGGCAGCCGCCATATTACTCAGATCAGTATTTTAGATGCAGCCAGCAAGCTTGATGCTCGCAATGCGCGTATTCCAGTTAAAGCTTCCGGTCGTCTTCATATATTCCGAAGTGAACCAGAAGGTGCAGTTATCAACCGGATCGACCGTCATCGAGGCATAGTCACCCCAACGGGTCAGCCCGTTGGTCTGTGAGCCAGTCCCTGCGATGATGGTGGTTTCAGCACCCAGCGTACCTGCTGTATCAGTTGGCGCACGTGCCGCAAACCGCATTCCGGGGCGAACACCTGACGATGAAACGCTGTAGCCGATGCCGAAGTTGCCATTCTTATCCTGAGCCATGGCTCCCAACCAACGGGTAGTTGTGGTCGGTGCATAGGTGCCCTGCTGGAAAATCACGGGCGTTGTGGCATCAGGGTTACGGATTTCATACCAGCGCAGGCCGGTCGAAGCCGCATGTGACGTTACGAGTGATACCCGCCCATCGGCATAGCGACGATAGGAAAGCCGTGACGATAGACGGTCAGCAAGCGCATCAAGCCGCGTTGTTGTACTTGGCTGGACGATGCAAGTGCCAGTTGCCGAGCAAAGCTCGGTATATGCCGCGACCGGGATCAACTTTGGCCCGGTGAAGGTTGTTAGCGACGGTGTAACGAAGTTGGCCTTGAACTTATACATTGCAAGCGCGTTTGACCGCTTTGCAATCATATAGTTTGGCGAACCGGCCGCCACGGTTGAGCTACCATCAGGATCGGATGGCAGCAGCCCGAAATCGCTTGTTGGTGACAGCGTAAAGCATTGCTGTGTCGCGGAAAGCCCTTGGAGCATTCTGGTACGATCATAGGCACATGCACGCGAACCAACAAATGCCGTCAAAGCAGCATTGAACACGTTGAACGTGAAATAATATCCAGTGGGATGCACTGCAAATTTCGGGAAATCGGGGAAATCATTGTAGCTGAACGCATAGCGGAAATAACCACCAGTTGCGTCTGCAGTCTGCGAAACAGCAACACATTCAAAGAAAGGCGCAGCACTAGGCGAAACCGCAAACTGGCTGATCACCCAGCGTTGGGCTATAGCATCAAAATTGACGATTGGATCGCCATCATTGGCAGTTTGGCACTTGCCACCAAAGCCGGCCCAAATTGAGTTGGTTGATGTTGGGCCCAGAATTTTTGCACCGGTTGCCTTGCTATAAACAGCAAATGCCGAGCCGTTGACGATCTGGACATATTGGGTGGTGCCAACCGCGCCGTGCGTGTCTGGTGGAGCAGAGTTGACGGTGAAACCTGCGATACCATTGCCAAGACCATCAAAGTTACGGCCAATTGTGGCAACAGGAGCGAGCGGGCCGCCAGTCTTGCTTGTGTTCTGAAGAGGAATCGAGATTTGCGTAACCGGATCGACAACCTCAGGCTGAGGAATGCCGGTGTAAGGGCGCGGACGTGGCAGGCCCCTGCTTTCACGGATACGACGATCCTTCGATGGCGGAACAGCAACGTCTCTCAGGCTTGGCAAAACGTCGCGCTGCACTTCACTCGCTAATTCCATCTTGCCGATGGGTGAGGCCTCTTCAGCGGTTCCTTTTGTCTGCGCGCTTGCAGACGGCGACAATGCCACTGCGACCGCAGCGGCAAAGATACCTATCATATGATTATTTTTTATCACGCGGCATATCTCCTCTTGGTTAGTTTGGTTTGGGGAATTTATGTATATTCGCGACACCATTCAGCCACACTCACGATCAACTAGCAATGGCTTGTTAGGCATAAATCGAAAAAAGAAATTTTTGGAATGAAAGTATGGAACCCAAGAAACTTTCTTACTTTAATATGCGCCTTTATCGGCTGAAACGATGTTCTAAGGCCAATGTCACAAGCGTCAAGATCGTTGCGATTTCACCCGGCAACCGTCAACCGCTGCTCAATTGCTCGTCAGAGTGAAGTGAATGATTCGCACGCGGAGGCACTGGCAGCAGATGCACCAACCGTCGCGCTGCGGTGATGATAACATCAGTCGTAGCGTTTGCGGATAGCCTCAAGCAGCTTTGACAGGCGTTTTTTTCTTGCCAAGCATAAAGAGCAACCGATCAAGCCCACACAATAAATTATCCGCTGCAAGCAGGCTTAGTCGCGGCGTATGGTTCCGCAAATAAACGTATCCGATGTCACGTCCTTGGCAAAAACGACCGGCGCCGACCCTTTTGCTTTATTGTTGACACCAAGCAGAAAACGGGCGGCACTTTATTGATCAACATTCCACAGCAATGTCCGCCATGCTGGCTTGGGGCCCAAGCAACCAACGCGAGACATAGAAGGCAAGCGTCGCACCGATCAGTTGGGCAATAATGAAACCGATCACACCATCAGGCCTGATTCCCGCAAATGTATCCGTTAGCGCGCGAGCAATTGTTACCGCCGGATTGGCGAAATTGGTTGATGAGGTAAACCAATATCCGGCGACCACCCACATCGCGACAAGCGCTGGCACTGCATCAGGCTTATGCCGAATACCGACGATGATCGTCATCAGCAGGCCGAAGGTGGCAATGACTTCGGAAAACCACTGCGCCGGGCCAACGCGGGCGTGCGTGCTGACCTGAACCGGATCAATCTCAAACATTACATGCGCAATGATAACGCCCACAATTGCCGCAATAACCTGCACGATGATGTAAGGAATTTTCTCAGCCTTGGGCGCGAGCAGCATCGTTACCGCCGGATTAAACTGCGCGCCAGAAATCGGCCCTAGCAGGGTGATCAATACATAAAGCATCGCCCCAGTCGCCGCCGTATTGCCAAGCAGCGCGACAGCATCATTGCCGGCGGAAAGCTGCTGCGCCATGATTCCTGAGCCAACCACGGTTGCGAGCAGTAGCGCCGTTCCAATCGCCTCTGCGGCGAGTTTGCGTACCATGGACATGGCTTAAATTATGCCCTGCATCGCGCCGATGGCGTCGAGTTTTGCTTTGAGCGCGTTTCTATCAAGCGTTTCGAACGGCAAAGCCATGAATGCCGCCACACGGTTTTCAAGCCGCCGCCATGTATCGGCAAAGGCCGCATCGATGGCTGTCTCACTTTCGTTGACATCAGCAGGATCCGGCAGGCCCCAATGCGCACGAAGCGGCGTGCCCGCCCAAACCGGGCACACCTCTCCATCAGCATTGCCACAAACGGTGATTACCAGATCAATCACGGGCGCATTTTCGCCTGAAAACTCATCCCAACTTTTTGATCGAAACTGTGAGGTATCAATGCCTTTGCCTTTTAACAGGCGAAGCGCTCCGGGGTGAGCCACACCCTTTGGGTGGCTTCCCGCGCTATAGGCAGCCACGCGCTTTGCACCATACCGCTGGAACAGTGCCTCACCCAATATGCTTCGCGCCGAATTGCCAGTGCACAGCACCAAAATAGAATATGTCATGATTGATGTCCTAGGTTCGACGTATGTCATTTATGTGACGGTTTAGACGACAAACGTGCAGCAATTGACAGTCATTGCATTGGCCGATTCAAGCGTATCGATGGGTGCCCTATCTCCATCAACGCTAGCCTCCCCGTTCGTTAGAGAGCTTTTCCATATGATGCCGTCGGGATCAGCGACCTAACTTTTTTCAGACTAGGCATGGTCAGGCTTTATCACGGCTGGTTCAGCCGCAACCAAAGTGCTGTAAAAGCGGATTGAGGCATCGAGATTTTCACCCCCGAGGTGGACGTGAAAACATTTCATGTGATTTGCCTTTCTTCAAAAGTGGAACAAGTGGACGCATCAACGCAACGATGGTCACCATTGCAGCAATTCTCCATCAGATAAGCGATAAGGCGGTTCATCGCACCGTAGTCTGCCGAATAGATGAGCGAGCGCCCGCGTCGCAACCGCTGAACGATTCCGGCGCGTTCCATATGGGCAATATGGAACGAAAGTGATGAAGCTGGCACATCGAGCGCCGCTGCAATCGCACCCGCCGCCATACCGCTCCCTCCAGCCTCAACAAGTAATTGGAACAGTGCAAGCCGATGCTCCTGCGCAAGCGCGCCCAGCGCTTCGATCACTTTGGCGGCGGTTTGATCCATGCGAGCTTTCCCAATGATTCTATAGTTATGAAAATATCAAATTTATGGATCGTGCCAATCTTATTTCGAGATTCATCAAATCATTTTTGAGGCTAGCGTGCAAACGCGCTAATGACAGATGTGTAAATAATTATCATCTATTTACACGTCTGTCAGTATATTAAATTACCATTTCCAAAGAAAATCATACATAAATCTATCAAATATTTCCGATATAATCCAATATTGTAATAATATTCAAATATATATTCAAATAAAACCCGTGTATATTTTTCAGATAATGACTTTTTGCAAATCTTGCACTGCGGAGCCGCGTGAAAATATTTTTATCCACTGCGGTTGACATAAAAGATCAACAATGTTTACGCACAAGGGCAATGGGGTAATCGCCCCACACAACCCTTCAGGGATTCTCGCTCCATGACACTCGAAAATGCCACAGAAAACTCCGCCCTAGAAAATTCGCAGGATTATTATGGTAATGTCCTAGAAGGTAGCGTCGATCTAAAAACCGACGCCTGCGCCACAATTGCTGCACCACCCCCGGCTGTGCGTAAAGCGCTCGCCAATGTACATCCTGAGGTAAAGGCGCGCTATTATGGTTGCGGGCTTGTGTTTCCACAGGCAGTCGAAGGCTGCCACATTCTTGATCTCGGCAGCGGCGCTGGACAAGATGCCTATATCATGGCGCAACTTGTCGGTGAAAATGGCAGCGTGACCGGCGTGGATGCAACGGCACAGCAACTTGAAGTCGCTAACCGCCATCTTGAATGGCACCGCGAAAAATTCGGCTATGCAAAATCGAACGTCACTTTTGTTGAAGGCGACATTGAAAAACTTGGCGCGCTGGATCTGCCTGAAAATAGTTTTGACGTGATTATCTCAAATTGCGTGATTAATCTGGTATCGGACAAAGCCGCCGTATTCGCCGCAGCGCACCGCCTGCTCAAAACCGGGGGTGAGATATTCTTCTCCGATGTTTATTCGGACAAGCGCGTTCCTGCCGCATTGCTCAGCGACCCTGTGCTTCACGGCGAATGCCTGTCAGGTGCGCTATATTGGGGCGATTTTGATCGGATTGCTAAGGCATCGGGTTTTGGCGACCCGCGTTTGTGCACTGATCGTCCGCTTGGCATTGGTGATGCGGCCATTGCGGCCAAACTTGACGGCATCAACTTCTTCTCGGCGACATACCGCCTGTTCAAGCTTGATGGGCTTGAGCCAGAATGCGAAGACTATGGCCAGTCGGTGCGCTACCTCGGCACCGTTGCCGGTTCAGAGCGCGTCTTTGATCTGGATGGCCATCATGCGATTGAAAAGGGCCGGATGTTCAACGTCTGCGGCAATAGCTGGAAGATGCTTGCTGACACCCGCTTTGCACCGCATTTTGAATTCTTCGGTGATTTCAGCCACCATTATGGCGTTTTCCCCGGTTGCGGCTCATCGACGCCTTATAAGATGGCGTCAGATGGCAGTTCTCCTGCCGCTGTGGCTTGCTGCTAACGACTAAATCCCTGCGCTGGCTTTGGTGAGCGCAGGGATTTCAAAGATTTCAAAAAGCCCGCGACATCCGACGCGCTTTGATCAGCCACTTCCTCCATCGGAAGATGACCGACTTTTGGATAGATGATCAGTATCGATCCCGGAATCGCCTCGGCAAACCATTTGGCCGATTTCACAGGAATCAGATTATCCTCCTCCCCCCAAAGGACGAGCGTCGGAATCTTGAGCGCGGCCAGCATGTCGTTAGTCGCCGGATGATGATTATGCGCATAGGAAAACCGCTTGACCGTCGCCGTGCGGTTGCCGGGATAGCGTAGTAATTCCCAGTAACGATCCACCGCAGCAGGCGTCACAACCGATTTCACGCTGACTGACGTTTGCAGGCTCGATTCGACCATTGATCGCGGCGTGATGATTCTGGCGAGATTGCGTAGTACCGGCATCCGCGCGATCCTGAACCCAATCGGCGCTTTTCTTGCCTCCCAGCGCGGCGCGCCCGCCGCGTCGACAAGGATCATAGCCTCTACTTTCTCCGGATGCGTCAACGCGTACATCCACGTGACTCCGCCGCCCATCGAATTTCCTGCAATAACGGCGCGTGAGATGCCAAGCTTGACCAGCACTTGATCAACCACAGCGACGAAGATCGGATAGTCATAATCACCGCTGGGATGGCGGCCAGTCAGCCCGTGGCCAGGCAGGTCAAGCGAGATAATCCGGTATTGCCCGCCAAGCCGCTTTACCCAAGGCACCCACGTATGAAGCGAGGAATTCGAGCCGTGGATAAGGACAAGCGCGGGACCATCGCGTTTGCCCTCATCACGGACATGAACAATCAGGCCGGGCGCAAGCGTCAGAAACTGCGATGTTGACCCGCCATATTTGGCCTTCATCTCGGCGGGATCAGTGTCAGGAGTGTAACCAATGGCAAGGCTGACAACGAGGAGAAGCGCAACAATTCCAAGCAACCATTTGAAAAACCGCTTCATCGCCTATCCTCTGAAATGGCTCAATGTGCGCCAAACACCCGATCAAAAATCGTATCAACATGCTTGAAGTGGTAGCCAAGGTCAAACTTGTCCTCAATCTCGGCGGCAGAGAGCGCGGCGCTCACTTCGGTATCGCCTTTAAGCAACTCCATGAGCGACAGCGCGCCATCCGAATCCCACACCTTCATCGCATTGCGCTGCACCAGTCGATATGCGTCCTCGCGACTGACCCCGGCCTGCGTCAGCGCGAGCAGAACACGCTGCGAATGGACGAGGCCGCCCATTTTGTCCAAATTTTTCTGCATCCGTGCTGGATATACCAGCAGCTTCTCAATCACGCCGGTCAGCCGGTGGAGCGCGAAATCGAGCGTAATAGTGGCGTCTGGGCCGATATAGCGTTCAACCGAGGAGTGGCTGATATCGCGTTCATGCCACAGCGCAACATTTTCAAGTGCTGGCGTCACATATCCCCGCACCATCCGCGCGAGGCCCGTAAGATTTTCAGTCAGCACTGGATTACGCTTGTGCGGCATTGCGCTCGACCCTTTTTGACCGGGCGAGAAATATTCCTCGGCCTCCAAAACTTCGGTGCGCTGCAAATGACGGATTTCGGTGGCGAGCCGCTCAACCGACGAAGCGATCACGCCGAGTGTTGCAAAATACATCGCGTGCCGATCACGCGGAATCACTTGTGTTGAAACCGGTTCGACCGTGAGACCAAGCTTGGCCGCGACATGAGCCTCAACCGCCGGATCAATGTTGGCAAACGTGCCCACCGCCCCCGAAATCGCGCAGGTCGCGACGTCAGCCCGTGCCGCAATCAGCCGCGCCTTGCAGCGCGTAAATTCGGCATAGGCTTCAGCCATTTTGAGTCCGAAGGTGACCGGCTCAGCATGAATGCCGTGGCTACGCCCGATGCACGGCGTCAATTTATGCTCAAATGCACGCGTTTTTAGCGCAGAAAGTAGCCGGTCAAGATCATCAAGCATGATGTCCGTTGCACGGGCAAGCTGTACCGCAAGGCAAGTGTCGAGCACATCTGAGCTTGTCATTCCCTGATGCATGAACCGCGCAGGTTCACCAACATGTTCGGCGACATTGGTAAGGAAGGCGATCACATCGTGCTTCACTTCGGCTTCGATCACATCGATCCGGTCAACATCAAAGGCTCCCTTCTCCCAAATTGCAGACGCTGCTTCTTTTGGCACCACGCCAAGTGCGGCAAGCGCATCGGTTGCGTGCGCCTCAATCTCGAACCATATCTGGAATTTGGTTTCGGGCGTCCAGATGTTAACCATATCTGGACGCGAATAACGGGGAATCATGGCTTCAAATTCTTTCTCTAAGGGGCTGGCGCGGACGCCCTAGCAGGGTGCCCACGGCCACGCGAGTCACAACGGCAATGTCGCAGAAATCTGCCATGAACGCACCAAAGCTTCCCATTATGAGACATAAGAATTTTGGCCGATTCGCGGCTTGACTCATTGCCTGAGTCTAACCAAACATTAACAAATCGTTATCGAACTTAAATTCGAGTCGAGCGGTTAGAGTTTATACCAAAGCTAAATGTTTGGAGAATAATTGTGGATAGGGAAATTACCAAGCCGCGCATGCGGAAAATGGCGGTATTGGCCGCTTCAGTGATGATGGCGGTAACGCCAGTAAGCGCATTCGCCGCAACCGTGTTGATCAACAGCTTCGTTGGCACGTCAGATCGTGACACGCGCTCGCTCGGTATTGGCCTTCAACCACCAGACGTAAACGGTTCGGTTGGCACAACCCAGTTCGCTCAGCTTCAAAATGGTAGCTATGCAGTTTACGACAAAAATACAGGCGCTTTGGCTGCACCGCGCATTACTGACAGCCAGTTCTTCTTGAACGCTGGCGGTGAAGCAACCGGTGGTGACGTTCGCATTCTGTTTGATCCCACTGCACGCCGTTGGGTTGCAGTTGGTTTTGGCACGCCAGGCAACCGCATCCAAGTCGCTGTATCGGATACCGATGATGCGCTTGGTCGCTTCCGCGCTGTTGCATTCAATGGCCTGGTGAACCCAGCTCAGATCAACGGTGTTGCTGATTATCCCACGCTTTCACTCGCGGGTGATCGTCTGGTTATTGGCACCAACAACTTTTTCGCTACCGTAGCTGGCGGCCCACGCAACTTCCAGGGCGTGACTGTAAACTCGCTCTCACTTGCTGGTCTTTATGCAGCGGGCGGCCCATCAACAGCTAGCCTTCAGCAGTTTGATACGCCTTTCAACCCTGCCAACATCGTTGACAACGGCTTCGCCATTCAAGGCGTTGGCCGCGCACCAAACGGCAACGGCGGATTTGACGTTGTTGCCGTTGCACTCAACGCAAATGACCTCGTGACCTACAGCTTCGATGCTGCGGGCAACAAGTCAACGACGAAGTTCCTTGGGGGCGCAAACTATGCGGCTCCACGTCCAGGTCGTCAGCCTGATTTGCTCAACACCGGCAACGCGCGTGTCGTTGATACACTTGATGATCGTGTGTCATCGAGCGTGTTTGCTGCCAATGGCAAAATCTATGCTGTACACACAGTAACACCGCTTGGTCAGGATCACACGGTTGTTCGTATCTCGGTTATCGATGATGCAACCAAGACCTTGCTGTCCGAAACCGACATCACTGGCCCAGATGATACCTATGATTTCTACGAAGGCTCACTTGCGGTCAACAGCCGTGGCGAATTCGTGGTTGGCTATGTTCGTTCGGGTGATTCAAGCCATCCCGTTGATGGCCGGATCAGCATCTTTGCACGGTCATACAGCACCAATGCCGATGGTTCGATCACATCGACCAGCGGTGACATTTTGGTCAAGCAGAGCCCAGTTGATGATTATCACCTTGGTTCGCCGCAGGGTCAGCCAGCGGCTGGCCGTCAGCGCTTTGGTGACTATAGCTCGGTTTCGCTCGATCCAACCGACGATAACCGCTTCTATGTCATCAATGAATTTGCTGACTTCTTCAACAACGCGGCAGGCGGCAATCCTGCCGGTAGTGGCTTTGCCCGCTTTGGCACCTTCGTGGGTATCATTGGGATCAACCAAGGCGGCGGTGGCGGTGGCGGCGTTCCTGAACCTGCCACTTGGGCGATGATGATTGCTGGTTTCGGCTTCATCGGTAATGCGATGCGCCGCCGTCGCACCATGGGAACGGCTGTAACGGCTTAATCGCCAGTACATAGTCCTGATGTTAAAATCGGCGGGTGAGGTAGATATGCCTCGCCCGCCTTTTTTATAACAATCTTGGTATTGCGGGTGGCACCAATGCTTTAAGGAGTGACCAGATGCACACAGGTTTCAAATTTGGGATTTTGGCAAGCAGCATAGGGATGATGATAATGGCAGTTCCGGCATCAAGCACACCCGCAAAACCAAAAATGTTGAGCGGTACGTGGGGCGGAGACCGGATGAACCTAGCGATGACTGCAAAGGGCGGCGAGATCCGCATGGATTGCGCCACTGGCACGATCAAAGGCAAAATCATTCCCGATGCGCAAGGCCGCTTCACCGCTAGCGGGACATTTGATCAGGAACGCGGCGGCCCGATCCGCGCTGAAGACTTTGCCGCACGAGGGAAGCCGGCCGTTTTTCGCGGTCAAGTCATCGGCGAAACCATTAAGCTTACCGTCACTCAAAACGACACAGCCGCACCGCAAAGCTACACCCTCCGCAAGGGCCATGGCGAGAAACTGGTGCGCTGCCTCTGATGTAAGGACTCACCCCTTCATAAATGGTGGATCAGCGATCTGCTGGCGCGATTCGTTCATCAGCCGCCCCCAGTTTGCCGATAGCTCATTGAAATAGGCATCATCTTCGGCGATCCTGCGGCGGATGACTGGCGCATTGCGATCCTGTGGGATGACAATCATATCAAGCGGGCGGCCAACCGAGAGGTTTGATCGCATCGTTGAATCGAACGAAATCAGACCAACCTTCACCGCCTCATCAAGCGGCGATTCCCACTGGAGCGCACGGTCAAGGATCGGCTTGCCATATTTTAGCTCACCTATCTGCCCAAACGGGCTATCGCGCTGGCACTCGATAAAATTGCCCTCGCTATAAACGAGGTAGAGCATCAGCGGGCCATCACCGATGCGACCGCCGAGCAGCAGCGAAACATCGGCGTTGATACCCGAACCGTGGAGCGCCTTGCCGATGTCGCGGCGCGCGTCGGACAGCGCTTCGCCCACCAATTGGGCCGCGCGAAACATCGTCGGCATATTGGCGACCGTCCGGCGCGGTTCGTCAGTATTTTTTGGTTCAAGCCCCTCGGCAAGCATCGACAGCATTGATTGGGTAACCGACAAGCTCCCCGCTGACGCGCAAATAATCAGCCGGTCTCGATCCTCAGCCAGCGTGTGGAGCTTATTATAGGTCGAAATATTATCGATGCCCGCGTTCGTCCGTGTATCGGCAATGATAACCAGCCCCGATTTCGGACGCATTCCAACGCAATAAGTCATGTTTATCCGTCCCCCAACTTATCTACTTCGGCCTAATCTTGCTTTTGGCTCAATGCCACACGCACGTCCACATCAAGCGCTTCAATCCCGCCGCCGCGCCGCGTGCCAGAAAGCGGTGTAGAATCGCTTGCATCAAGCCCAATCGCAACGCGGACATAGGTATCACGCGGGGTACGATTGGTTGAGGGATCAAGGCTGATCCAGCCTTCGCCTTCGATACAAAGCTCAGTCCAGCAGTGCGCCGAGCTGTGACTCGCCGCGTTGGGGCCATCAAGACAGTGTCCCGAAACGAGGCGTGCTGGATAACCAACCGCACGCGCCGCCGCGATCATGACATGCGCGCAATCACGCACACTCCCCTGGCCAAGTGCGAATGCATCCGCCGCCGTTACCGATTTTTCGGTGCGTCCTGGCTTGGGCGTGATAACATTGTACACCGCCGCCATAAGCGCGATTGCGCGATCAACGCCAAGCGGCGCAGCGCCCACCACATCTTTCGCTAGCGTGACAATCGCCACATCAGGCTCAGTAAGCGGCGTAACGCGGGTGAAAAACAGCGGTGGTAGTGTTTCGGTGCAGCCCTTGACTGCCCCCGCGCTATCGTCGGTTAAAACCTCACCGCGCACCATCAGTTCAATCGCTCTGATTGGGCCATCGACATAGAGCATCGTCGTTATGTTGCCGTAACCATCGCGACCATCGCGCAGCCGCGCATCGCAATCGACGTCAATCCGCCAATCGGTGACGGTCTGGCCGATATAGTCAGCCGGTGTCATCCTCAGCAGTTGGACAACCCGTGCTTGCGGTTCGCTAAATTGATAGCGGGTATGGTGATCAATCGTGAGACGCATACAACCCTTACTTTATACAAACCGGAACTGGCGCGAAATCGCCTGGTGGAGCGTCGCATTGTCTTCAATAAAATCTTCAAGTGTCTCATGCAGCCCATTGCTGATAATGCTTTCAACCTTCGCCTCACCCAGCCGGACATGGCGCGCGCGCGCAAGCCGGTCTGCCACGCCCTGAAGCCCGGTGTCTTTACCGATGCCGTTGAGGTGTTGAACCACCTCTTCGGCACAGGCTGCAAGCGAACGCGGGAGTTCGCGACGGAGAATCAGAAGCTCGGTAACGCAGCTTGGCTTTAGCCCTTCGCGGTAGAGCCAGCGATAGGCGTTAACTGCCGAAACGGTTTGAAGGATCGTTGTCCACTGATCACGATCAACCACGCCGCCAACCACTTCTCCCTCGGGCAAGAGAATATGATATTTGACGTCAAGCAGGCGTGCACTGTTATCGGCGCGTTCAATTGCAGCGCCAAGCCGCATAAAGCGTGATGAGGCATTGCGCAACATCCGGTTAACTGCGCCTTCAAACCCGCGTGTCTCGGCCTCGGCTTGGGTCACAAGATTGATCACATCCTGCGTATCGCCGGGGCTATGCTTGCCATGAAAGAGCAGCCACGCACTGTTGATCGCGCTCCACGCTTCGCGCGAAAGCGAGGTTCGTACCGCGCGCGCATTGTCACGCGCCATGTTGAGGCAGCAAACGACTGAACCCGGATGGCGGGTATCGACAGTCAGGAACCGCGTCACATTCTGCGGCGTCAGCGCAGCGCCGGTTTTGGCAAAAGCCTCATCAGCATCAATCACTTTCATCGCGCTTGTCCACGCGGCCTCACCCGCTGGCCGGGTTGACAGCGCATCAAGCCGCAGCGTCGCCTCCACCAACCGCGCGGTGAACTCGGCCCGCTCAACATAGCGACCAAGCCAGTAAAGGCATGAGGCAGTGCGTGATAGCATCAGCCCGCCTCACCATTGTTAGACAGGATGAAGCTATCCTTGGTGCCGCCGCCCTGACT
>JBBTEI010000030.1:0-18679 GCA_038042405.1 Pseudomonadota bacterium | reverse complement strand
ATTGAGGGCAAAACAGGTTTCATCATCGTTGACCCGCTGACCGTGCGCGAGTCCGCTGCTGCTGCGATGGAGCTGGTAAAAGAGCATGTCGGCAATAAGCCGGTGATCGCGGTCATCTACACCCACAGCCATGCTGACCATTTCGGCGGTGTAAAGGGCGTTGTTGATGCAGCCGATGTTGCATCAGGCAAGGTGCAGATCATTGCGCCAACGGGTTTCATGGATCATGCCGTGAGCGAAAACCTGACCGCTGGGCCAGCGATGAACCGACGTGCATCCTATCAGTTCGGGACGACGCTGCCTGTTGGGCCGGCAGGCCAGACCGGAGCGGGAATTGGGGCGCGGCTTGCGTCAGGCACGGTGACGCTAATCCCGCCGACCAAGACAATCGAACGCACCGGCGAAATCGTGACGCTCGACGGTGTCCGGTTTGAATTTCAGGTGACGCCAGGCACTGAAGCACCTGCCGAGATGAATTTCTTCCTGCCCGATCTCGGCGCGCTGTGCCTGTCCGAAAATGCCAATGTGACCATGCACAATATCCTGCCGCCGCGTGGCGCACTGGTGCGTGATGCAAAATCCTGGGCTGGCTATCTGACAGAAAGTCAAAGGCTTTACGGCGCACGAACGACCGTGCTTTTCAATTCGCACGGTTGGCCGCGTTTCGGCAATGAGGCAATCGCGCGCTATCTGGCCTCACACCGCGATGCGTATAAATATCTCCATGATCAATCGGTGCGGCTGATGAACAAGGGCTTTAACGGAGCCGAGGTCGCCGAGCAGATTGCGCTGCCCGACGTGCTGGCGAAAGAGTGGTATAATCGCGGCTATTACGGAACGATGCAGCACAATGCCAAGGCGGTGTATCAGCGCTATCTCGGCTGGTATGACGCCAACCCTGCCAATCTCAACGGCTGGCCGCCTGAAGAAGCGGGCAAGCGCTATGTCGCGGCAATGGGCGGGGCAAAGGCCGCACTCAAGACCGCGCAGACCGCATATAATGCAGGCGATTACCGCTGGTCATCCGAAGTGGCGAGCCGGATTGTTTTTGCCAACAAGGATGATACCGCCGCGCGCGAACTGCTTGCGCGGTCGTTTGAACAGCTTGGCTATCAGGCAGAGGGGATGCTGTGGCGCAACATGTATCTCACCGGCGCGCAGGAAGCGCGTACAATCCCGACTGCCATTCCTTCGACTACGGTTTCGGCTGATTTCATTGCCGCGACTGAAACCAGCCAACTTTTTGAACTGCTCGCGATCCGGATTGACCCGGCAAAGGCAGCGGGCAAGGACATCGCCGTGGCGTTCGTCTTTCCCGACCGCAAGGAACGTACCCGCATCACGCTGCGAAATTCAGTGATGGTGCAGGAGGCAAGCGTTGATGATCCCGTGCAAGCTACCGTCACAATGCCGCGCCCCGCCTTTTTGGCGATGCTGTTTGCCGGACGCCCCCCGATTGAATTGATCCAAGCAGGGATTATGAAAATCGAGGGCGAAGTTGCGGCGCTTCAGGCGCTTACCTCTAGCTTTGACCAGGCAACTCCAACGGCCCCGTTTGGCATTGTGACGCCTTGAACGGCATGGACGTTGCCATCACTAAAGAGCAGTTCAGACAGCTTGTTTTAGCAGAACACGGCTCCCTTTAAGCGACGGTGCCCCGAAAGGCTTTCATATTTATCGATCACCCGTTAGTGAGACGCCGATGGCTGACTACAAACCCCTTCCTGTTACGCTTGATGATGTCCGCGCGGCACAGGAGCGGATTGGTAATTCGGTTGTCCATACGCCGACTCTGATCAGCCAGACGCTGTCTGAGCTGACTGGAACGACCGTTTATATCAAATTTGAGAATCTTCAGTTCACGGCGGCGTTTAAGGAACGCGGCGCGCTTAACCGGTTGATTCAGCTTGGCGACAACGCGCGCAAAAATGGCGTGATCGCGGCCTCGGCAGGCAATCACGCGCAGGGACTTGCTTATCACGGCAAACGGCTCGGCGTGCCCGTCACTATTGTCATGCCGCAACCCACGCCAACGGTTAAGGTGATGCAAACCGAAGGTCACGGTGCCACCGTTGTTCTCCACGGTGAGACGTTTGACGCGGCTTATGCATATGCACGCCAGCTAGAGGGCGAGCGTGGTTTAACCTTCGTCCACCCGTTTGACGAGCCTGACGTGATCGCGGGACAGGGCACAGCCGCACTCGAAATGCTTGCCGATGTGCCGACGATTGATACGCTTGTTGTGCCGATTGGCGGGGGCGGACTGATCGCGGGAATGGGCGTTGCCGCGAAGGGCATCAATCCCAATCTTGAACTGATCGGGGTGCAGGCAGAGCTTTACCCCTCAATGTATAACGCCATCAACGGCACTAATCAGCCATGTGAGGGCGATACCCTCGCCGAAGGGATTGCGGTCAAATATCCGGGGGAAATGACGCGCAAAATTGTTGAAGCCATTGTCGATGATATTCTGCTCGTCAGCGAACGCGATCTTGAACGCGCGGTAAGCCTCTTGCTCCAGATTGAAAAGACTGTCGCGGAAGGGGCTGGTGCTGCCGGGCTTGCTGCCCTGCTTGCACACCCTGAGCGGTTCAAAGGCAAAACCGTTGGTATGATCCTGTGCGGCGGTAATATTGATACGCGATTGCTTGCAAATGTGCTGTTGCGCGATTTGGCGCGCTCCGGCCGGTTGGCACGGCTGCGTATCCGCTTGCAGGATCGACCCGGTGCGCTGTTTAATGTGGCGCGGATTTTTGATGCGCAGCGTGTCAACATCATCGAAATCTATCATCAACGCGTGTTTACGACGCTTCCAGCCAAGGGTTTGATTACAGATATTGAATGCGAAACACGCGATGCAGCTCATCTCGAATCGCTGATGGTGGCACTTGCCCGTGATGGATATGAGGCTTCGCGCGTCGAGCTTGCCTAAATTTGCGCCAAGCCCACGCCGTTAACGTATAATTATTGGTAAATGCGCTTTGCTTTGGCCGCAAATCGCAGCATAATTCATACAAGACAATTGAAAATCCTGAAGGGTAGGTTTGGACGTGACCGCGCAATTTCGATTTCCGCGCTTTTTTGTCACAAGCCCTGCGCCGTGTCCCTATCTTCCCGGCAAGCAAGAGCGAAAGGTTTTCACTGAGCTTACCGGGCAACATGCAGCAGAGCTGAATGATGCACTTGGCAAAATCGGGTTTCGCCGCAGTCAAGGCGTTGCCTATCGGCCAAGCTGCATTGATTGCTCGGCCTGTGTCTCGGTGCGCGTGGTCAACAGTGAATTCAGACCAAACGCGAGCCAGCGCAAGTTATTAAAGCTTCACGATGATCTTGAAGTGACTGCTTGTCGTCCATGGTCAACCCAAGAGCAGTTCGATCTGCTGCGGCGTTATCTTGACGCACGGCACCCGGCGGGCGGCATGGTTGGCATGGACGAAATCGATTACGCCGACATGGTCGAGCAAACTCCGGTCACCAGCTATGTTGTTGAATATCGCGAGCCTTCGGTTGACGGACGGCAAGGACGCCTAGTTGGTGGATGTGTCACCGATCAGCAGGGCGATGGCCTGTCCATGATCTACAGCTATTTTGAGCCGGATGACGAAAGTCGTCCAGGGCTCGGCAATTTCATTATCATGGATCATATTCTGCGCGCGAGCACTGCGGGCCTTCCCTATGTTTATCTTGGCTACTGGATCCAGGGATCAAAACGGATGGAGTATAAGGTCAAATTCCGCCCGATTGAGCGGCTTGGCCCCGATGGCTGGCAGCGCTTTGATCCAGCAGATGCATCGCCCTGCGGCCCGCCGACCAGCCTAGCCGTGCCGATCAGCCTCTAAAGGGCTGGCGGTTTGCGTGGGGCGGGTTAAGAAGGGGATGAGATGCTGACTCTGCCCAATATTCTTACCCTGTCACGGATATTTGCCGTGCCCATCTTGGTTGCCCTGCTCTGGCACCCACATTGGGAGGCAGGTTACGCCGTAGCCTTTGCGCTCTACTGCCTGATGGGGATTACAGACTATTTCGATGGTTATGTCGCGCGGGCACAAGGGGCGGTGTCAAAGCTAGGCATTTTTCTTGATCCGATTGCCGATAAGATCATGATCGCGGCGGTGCTGATGATGCTGGTCAATACGCACGATATTATGGGCTGGCACATTATTCCGGCAATCATCATCCTTTTGCGCGAAATTGCAGTATCGGGCTTGCGCGAATTCCTTGCCGAATTGCGGGTTTCAATGCCGGTTAGCCAACTTGCCAAATGGAAAACAACATTTCAACTGGTGGCGCTCGGGGGGTTAATTCTCGCCGGTGCGGTGCCACACATGGCGTGGGTGAAGCTGGTTGGGCTGACGACATTATGGATGGCAGCAGCGCTCACCGCGATTACCGGCTGGGATTATCTGCGCGTTGGCCTGCGGCATATGGATTGATTGATCGTGGCGATTACAATCCTGTATCTTGCCTGGGTGCGTGATAGAGTCGGCATCACGGAAGAAGTGATCGAGATGCTGCCATCAGGCGTCGATACCCCCACGGCATTGGCCCGGTGGTTATCCCAACGCGGCGACGGCTATGCCTCCGCGTTCAAAGATACTGAACGGTTACGCTGCGCAGTTGACCTGCAGATGACCGCAATGGACGCGCCGCTGGGACGACCTCGGGAAATCGCGTTCTTCCCGCCGGTGACAGGGGGATGATACGGATCAGCGTACAACGCGAAGGCTTTGATATTGGCGCTGAACTGGCACGACTTGAAGTTGATGGTGCCGGCGCTGTCGCAAGTTTTATTGGCCTTGTGCGCGGCAATGGTGGGCTCACTGAACTCACGCTTGAACATTATCCGGGTATGACCGAAGCTGCACTGCAAAGGCTTGCAAACGATGCGAACGCGCGCTGGTCGCTTGATTGCATTACCATCATTCACCGTATCGGAGCGATGACGCCGGGCGAACGGATCGTTTTCGTCGGCACCGCATCCCCGCACCGCGCAGCCGCTCTTGAAGCGTGTAGCTTCCTGATCGACCGTCTGAAAACCGAAGCACCCTTTTGGAAGCAGGAGTCCTTTGCCGACGGCCGCGCGATTTGGGTTGAGCCACGCGAGAGCGATAATGATGCAGCGGCACGCTGGTGCGAGTAGCAAGGGGCGCATCGACAGTATGGGGTAGGCTTCCTATATAGCCCAAATGACAACTCTCTCTGATCCACGCAGCCTTCTGTACCGTGATGGTGCACTTGACCCCGCCAGCGCACAGCGCATTACCAAATCGCTACTTGAACGCTGCGATGATGGAGAGCTTTATCTCCAATACCGCATCTCGGAAAGTTTTGGTTTTGATGATGGCCGCCTCAAAATGGCGGATTACTCAAACGACGCTGGTTTTGGCCTGCGCGGGGTTTCAGGCGAGATGACGGGCTTTGCCCATGCCAATGAAATTAGTGAAGCCGCGATCCGCCGCGCGGGTGAAACGCTCACCCTACTTGATCCAACTACGGGTGTAGCAATGGCCGCGCCCCGCAAGAATAATCGCCATTTGTACACCGATGACAATCCGATGGCGTTGATCCCGTTCGCGCAAAAAGTGGCGCTGTGCCAGCAAATTGATGCAGCGGCGCGCGCGCGCGATCCCCGTGTAGCGCAAGTTTCGGTCAGCCTTTCCGGCGCATGGAGCGTCATCGAAATCGTCCGTGCAGACGGATTTATCGCAACCGATATTCGCCCTCAGGTTCGTCTCGGCGTCGGCATTGTCTGCGAAGTGAACGGACGGCGTGAGAGTGGCAATTCCGGCATTGGCGGTCGCTATCTTTACGAAAGCCTGTTCGATCCCGCGACATGGAATCGCGCGATTGATGAAGCGCTCAAACAGGCACTCACCAACCTTGAAAGTGTCGATGCGCCTGCTGGTGAAATGACTGTCCTGCTTGGCCCTGGCTGGCCCGGCATCATCCTTCATGAGGCGATTGGCCACGGGCTTGAAGGTGATTTCAACCGCAAGGGGAGCTCGGCATTTTCCGGACGGATCGGTCAGCGCGTTGCGGCACCGGGCATTACCATTGTTGATGATGGCTCACTACCTGATCGTCGCGGTTCGCTTACTATTGATGACGAAGGCACCCCGACTGAGGAAACGATCCTGATCGAGGATGGCATCCTGAAAGGCTATATGCAGGATCGCCTCAATGCGCGGCTGATGGGTGTCGCGCCGACGGGTAATGGTCGCCGCGAATCCTTCGCGCACGCGCCAATGCCGCGTATGACCAACACCTTCATGAAGGCAGGCCACAATGACCCGGCTGAACTTTTATCGCGCGTCAAAAACGGGATTTTTGCCAAAAGCTTTGGCGGCGGGCAGGTTGATATCGTCTCAGGTAAATTCGTATTTAGCTGCACCGAGGCGTATAAGGTTGAAAATGGCAAGATTGGTGCGCCAATCAAGGGCGCAACGCTGATCGGCGATGGCCCGAGCGTCCTCACCAAAGTGACCGGCATCGGTAATGATTTCGCGCTTGATGAAGGCGTCGGCGTTTGCGGCAAGGGCGGTCAAAGCGTGCCCGCCGGGGTGGGACAACCGACTCTGCTGATTGAAGGACTGACGGTTGGCGGGACAGCGGGATAAGGCTTATCCCTAGGCGCGCTGCTCCCGGATCAAGGGTGAATTTATACCGTTGCGCCGGCGACCGGCTTGACTTGATTAGCATCACGGTCGTTAGCAACCGGGCCGAGTAGCAGTCTTACACGACTGCGCCCGTTTACGCCTTTAAGCTCAATAAGGCGTACGGGGCTGGTGGCGAATTTGCTACGCAGCCGGTCATAGGCAGACTCGGATATCAATATCCCGCCCGGCGGGGCGCGGCCTTCAAGTCCGCTTGCCAGATCAACCGATTCACCCCAACAATCAAAGCTTGGTCGACGCACCCCGACCACACCGGTGATGACTGCGCCGATATGGAGCCCCACGCGCAACGCAATCGGATAGCCGGTTTCAGCAATCATTTTCTGGATCTCGGCCTGAATCGCGAGCGCGAAGTTTGCGGCATTTTCGGCATGGTCTGAAGCGTCATCGCTCCGGCTCATGCCGCCAACTGCCATGTAAGCGTCCCCAATCGTATAGATTTTGTTCATGGCGTAGCGCTGCGCTGCACGATCAAAGCGCGAAAAAATCTCGTCAAGCAGACGTATAAGATCGGGCGGACTAAGCCTGCGCGAGAGCGAGGTGAAGCCGGCAAGATCGGCGAAAACAATGCTCACCTCACCGAGCATATCGGAAATGTCGGTTTCTCCGTTCTGGATACGCTCGACTATATCACCCGGCAGGATCGAATGGAGCAACTCATCAGCGCGGGCGGTTGATTGCGCCAGTGCGCGCTCGCTCATGAACTGTGTACGTGCCGCACGTTCGCGGATTGTTGCGGATACCATGCCGATCATGACGGCGGCCGAAATCCCGAGTATGTTCACAATCAGCCAGCCCGGCTGTGC
Source organism: Pseudomonadota bacterium (assembly GCA_038042405.1). Taxonomy (GTDB): domain Bacteria; phylum Pseudomonadota; class Alphaproteobacteria; order Sphingomonadales; family Sphingomonadaceae; genus Aquisediminimonas. Next base: position 11,199 of record JBBTEI010000030.1, on the reverse strand, counting down.
ATTGTTCGCATAAATATGGCCAAGGACAGCAGTTAGTAAGGCCACCGGCGAAAGGATTAAAAGATAGCGGACGCGAATTACGAAGGCAGTGGCCATTGCCAGAAAGGTCAACACAAATCCCATCGCGGCATAATTAAAGCCATTATCAAGAATGATGTAGATCCAGGACTGCGCGACAAATAGCGCGATGCCTGCCGATACCACGACCGCTTCGACGCGACGCATAAAGGGGCCGAAAAACAGCGATGCTGCGCAGGCAAGCAGGGTCGGGCCGACAAAAAATATTCGGATCATGATCGCCAGATGCTGGTTTTCAGGATCGATAATACCGTCCCACACATAGTAAGAGGCATAGGCAAACGCACCAATGGCAAGGAAAATCTGGTTTATCCGGGTGGAGTTGCGAACATGTGCGTCGGTGAAGCTCTCTTCATCTGCGGCACTGGCAAAAGCCAAGCCGAATCGATTGAGCAGCGTGTCAAACTTATCCATGAATTGACATCTCAAGCTTGTTTATAGGTGTCTCGGCACTGTCAGCATGCCTACCCCGCAAACAGTAGCTTTTGGCGCGGCCAATACCTTTTAGCGTTACATCGGCAAAAAATGTGACGTCGAATTTCTGTTTGAGCCGCCAGTAGGTTGATTCCGAAACAAGGATTTCGCGCAACGGCGCCTTGCTTTCAAGCCGGGCCGCAAGATTGACGGACTCGCCCCAGCAATCAAATACCGGCCGTTGCACCCCGATCACACCGGCAACCACCGGGCCAACATGCATCCCGATGCGCAGGTTGACGGGATAGCCGGTATCATCAACCACGCGTGCGACAATTGCTTGCAGCGCGAGCGCAAAGTCAGCGGCATTTTCAACATGATCTTCGCCCACCCGTTGTCCCGCAAGGCCACTGACTGCCATATATGAGCCACCGATGGTTTTGATTTTGTCGATGCCATAACGCTCGGCTTCGCGGTCAAAATTTGAAAAGAGCAGGTTAAGTCCGCGCAGCAGTTGCGCCTCGCCAATGCCTTGGCTTGGATCAGCAACATTACCAACGCTGGCAAAAATTACCGCAACTTCGCCGAGCGAATCGGCAATTCCCGTTTCACCTGATTGGATCCGCTGGACGACATAGCTTGGCAACATCGAATGAAGCAGATCGTTCACCCGTGCACGTGCCAAGCTTAGCGCTTCTTCGGTGAGAAACTGCCGCCGCGCCACGCGCTCACGGAGATAGGCCGCAACACTGCTAAAAGTGATGCTGGTCAGAAGTGCTAATATATTGATGATAATCCACTGTGGCCGCGCATTATCTGCAAGCAAGTGGCCAACGATCGTCGTAACCAGCGCAAAAACCGAGATCAGCGCGATGTAAGGCGTACGCAGCGCAAACGCCGCATTCGCAGCCATCAGCAGGATCACAAACCCCATCGCAGCATAATCATAGCCGTGCGCAATTACGCTATAAACAAGCGTAAGGCCAAGCTGGGCCAACATATAGATCGTTGTAACTAGGGCTTCCTGATAGCGTCTGCCAATGTTGGTTGACAGCATGAGCGCCGCAAGCGCGAACACTGGTGCCACTGCAAAACCGCGAATCATATGCGCGATTTCACCGCCTACGGGATCCATGATTTTGTCGCTAATGAAAAACCCGTAATAGGAGATAGCGCCGACAACCAGAAAGAGCCGCGTGACAGGAAGCGATTTGGTGATGTAATAGGCCACGAAACGCGCCTCAACAGCCGGATCGGCAAAATTCAATCCGGCTCGCGCAGCCAATGATCGTCGCGGTCGTTCCAAACTTGATGGTTCCATTGTCTTAGCGATCCCTGTCTTTCGCTATAGTGCACGGTTAGCCACACATCGCTACAGAAAAATAACAATCAGGCATTATGCTCCTCTTCAGCACCTATGTCGCAGATTTGAGGTTGTGATTTAAAGCGTGATTGCGGATGGGGGCAACGACGAATGAGGTGCCCTGCGTCAGAAAAGCTCGAGATGACCCAGATCATCGAACATCGCCGCTTGCAACGCCCCAAGGCGCGCCACATGGTGGTGTGGCGGCGATCAAGCCATATGATGCAAGTGACTCTCATGCTGTTGTCTGAAGGAAAAGTGTTAGCGGCTATAGCTCCAAGTGTGGCAGTAAAAAGGTCTATCAATATTAGAGCCCAACGAAACCAGTCTATTGCAGACCTCCATCACCGGGATTTTGCTGTTGAAGCATCACTCTCGCCAGCGGCTAATTTTGGATCAGCCTCGTTATTGAGGCGGCCCGCAAGCGCGGTCAACAACTCTGTATCGATCACAGGCCTGACACTTTGAACCATTAATGAGCAGCTGACCAACTTTCGTTCCGTCAGCAGCATACGAACCTCATTGAGCCTCAACACTGAGCGGCAACGTCAATTTTCTCGCTGCTAATATCAGCACTTCAATCAAAACTTTTTGCACCGTCAGTGCACTTCTAAGAAAATATATCCGCTCGAATCTCTCAAAAATAACAGACATCTGGTCGGGGAAAGAGGATTCGAACCTCCGGCCCCTGCCTCCCGAAGGCAGTGCTCTACCGGGCTGAGCTATTCCCCGACCGAGCTTGACGAATAATAGGTGCGGCGGCGCGTTTCAACCCTGTTGCCAGCGATTGCTCGGTATTGGGAACCCGTGGCATTTGATCTTAATCAAATATATTGTTGCGCTGCATCAAAGACTGGCTTTTCAATGAAGCTATGAGACCTCCAGCGACCGATTGTCTCGATCGACCGACCAAAGGGGCCGAATATCATGTTGAAAAAAATTGCCTGTGTTGCACTGCTCGCATCAGCAACACTCGCCGCTCCCGCCCATGCCAAAAAGGGCGATTTTCTTGTTCGTGCGAGGGCAATTTTGATCGCGCCTGACGATAGCTCAAGCGGGATTAGGCCGACGCTTCCAAACGAACGGGTCGGGATAAAAAACTCCATCGTACCCGAGCTTGATTTTGCCTATATGATAACGAAGCGCGTTGGCGTAGAACTTGTTCTCACCACGACGAAGCGCAAGGTTTCTGGCCAGACCGGAACGACTGGCGCAATCGGGACGCTTGCATCAATCAAGCTGCTACCGCCGACGCTAACCGCGCAGTATCACTTCATTCCAGATGGCAAGGTGCGTCCCTATGTCGGCGCGGGCTTCAATTACAACATCTTCTACGACGAAACCCCCTCGCAAGGATTGGTGAACGCCGTCGGGAACACAAGTGTGAAGCTGGGCAACAAGGTTGGAAAGGCGCTGCAAGCTGGCGTTGATATTGACCTGACGAAGGATGTATTCCTGAATCTTGACATCAAATATATTGATTTCAGCACGACCGCGCGACTCAGCACAGCGGCCATCGGGGTTCAGTCAGTGCGGGTGAAGGTTAACCCATTCATCATCGGCGTCGGTTTGGGGACACGCTTCTGATTGCGATAGGCAAACGGGTACGCCCCTAGTGTGATGGCCAATTCCGCCACGAACTTAGCATTTATGCTCTACCCGAGCACTGACAGCATCGCCGAGATTTCGACATATTTCTCACGCGGGGCACCTTCACGGGCGCGGGCTACTTCGGCAGCCTCAATTTTCTGCCAATCGCGGAATGTGACAATGTTGACCCCGCGCTCACCGAGCAACGCATCAAGCGCGGGGCGACCAGCTTTGCCACTGCCTTCGCCGACATCTTCGATGAGGCAATCGACCACGGCATAACTATCGGGCCGATTGGTACCGATGGTACCGCTCGGCCCACGCCGCGCCCAACCAACGCAGTAAAGGCCGGGAAGTATCCGGCCATCGGTATTGGCAAAGCGCCCACGGCCATGCTCATAGGGAACACCTTCAATCGGCGGTGTCTGATAACCGATACATGCCACAACCATCGCGCACGGAATAACATAACGCTCACCGGTGCTAACCGAACGGAGGTTCTCATCAAGCTTGGTACGCTCAACGATAATCCGCTCGACCTTGCCATCGCCCTCGATCGCAATCGGCATTGCAAAGAAATCAAATTCAAGCGCGATAGCCTTCATCGCACCATCATTACCGGCGAATTCGCGCAGATGTGTAACCGACTTTCGCATTCCAGGTTCGAGCAGGGCATCATCAGCCTCGGGTGGCAAATCGGCGGGGTCAACCAGCGGAGTCGCGCGTGCAAGATGGCCAAGCTCCCCAAGCTCCTTTGGCGTCATTGCAATTTGGTGAGGCCCGCGCCGTCCCAAAATTGAGACACGTTTGATCCCCGAATGGTCGAGCGCATCAAGCGCATGCGCCACAATATCTGCGCCTGCAAACTCATCGCGTGTTTTGGCAAGGATACGAGCGACATCAAGCGCGACATTGCCGTTGCCCACCACAACTGCACCCGGACCTTCAAGTGGCGGCGTCAGTGCGGCAAAATCTGGATGGCCGTTATACCAGCCAACAAACGCCGCTGAACCGATAACGCCGGGGAGGTCATCTCCCGGAATGCCAAGCGCGCGATCATTGGGTGCGCCTGTTGCCAGCACAATTGCATCATATAGCTCTTGAAGTTCGGATATGCTGATGTCTCTGCCAACCTTGACATTGCCGACGAAGCGAACATTGTCAGCCAGATTGACCGTCTCGTACCGCCTAGAAACAGCCTTGATTGATTGATGGTCGGGGGCAACACCAGTGCGGATCAGTCCATAAGGAACCGGCAAGCAATCGATAATATCGATCCGGACATTATCGCCATATTTTTTCTGGAGCGCTTCGGCCGTATAATAGCCTGCCGGGCCAGACCCAACGATTGCAATATGTCGCATCTACGCTGCTCTCCCTAAAATATTTTCGCAATGCTAACGCAGATTGGCCTGAGTGCAAGACCAGAGCGTGATGGTGCACACATCATCGAAGTCATTTATGCGCTATCCATGGTTTGCCAAATTGTTGTGTGCGTTTTGTTTTGCGGTGGCATAACTGCGGGGGAAAGGCCAATGACAGATCCAATTGATCGAGCAGATGCAATGCTTGTTACGGGATGGCGCCGGATAATCGCCGCTATCAGTCTCCTTTTCAGGGGCGATGTCATGCCATTTTTTGTAATCTGCGCGGCTGGCCTGCTTGGTGGCGCATTATCTGAATCAGCCTATGAGTTGGCGGGATCACCACTGCGTCCGGGCGGAAGCATGGCGACGCGGGTTGGGCTCGGCATGGTAGCCGCAGGCCTTGGCACGCTCATCCTTGCGAACTCAGATCGCAATGATCGGCTGCGACTGTTCTTTTTCGCTCTGCTGTGTGGGATGTGCTATCCCAGCGTAATTGGGCAGGCGATGTCGGACGTTGAACGCCGTGCGAAAGAAGCGACCGAAAGCCGCAATATGGCCGTTCAAAAGAGCGCGATCGAAAACACTCCTGCTGCCGACATCAGCCCTGACGTCCGGCAGGAGATGGAGCGTAATATCGTCGCGACCATCGAAAAGGCGGGTTCTGCTTCTGCGCCAAATGCGGAAACAATCAAGGAAATCAGCGAACTCGGCCAAGTCGCACGAGAGAACGGCTATGATAGCGCGGCGATTACGGCGGCAGAAACGCTGACCAAGTTGAACGCAGGCGACGCGGCTGTTGACGCCGTCATTATGAGTGAAGCCGCGACTAGGCCTGTCAAATAGATCACAATATGACGGGCGTTCTAATGCGGCAGGCTACTCAGCAGCAATCGCCATTTCCACACGCTGCGGCCCGCGAATGACACCGCCCGGTGTCGGCCCCTGCATCACACCATCACGGAAAGTGACCACACCAGATTTGATCGTGCAGACATAGCCATCAGCCTTTTGCAGCAGCCGCTTGCCACCGGCTGGCAAATCAAACGCAAGCCACGGTTTGCCAAGCTTGATCGCATCCATATCGATCACATTGACATCGCCAAGATAGCCCGGCGCTAGCAGCCCGCGATCATCAAGGCCGTAGAGCAGCGCTGTATCGCGGCACTGGCGCTTGATCGCGTTTTCGAGGGTGATCCGCTGGCCCGCGCGATCCCGCACCCAATGCTGGAGCATAAATGTTGGGCTGGCAGCATCACAGATCGTGCCGCAATGCGCGCCGCCATCCGAAAGCGAGTTCACACAGTCATCGCGTGTCTGAAGGCTTTCAAGGAAATTGAGATTGCCGTCACGGTAATTGAGGATGGGGAAATAGATGAACCCCGTCCCCTCCTCACCCATGAGCAGATCATAGGCATATTCTGCCGGAGGCACTCCTGCATCTGTCGCACGCGCCATGATTGTATCGGCTTGTGTCGGCTCATAGTTGAAATCAGGTGCCATTTCAAACTGCGTCATCCAGCCGCCAGCAACGATATGAAGCAAGTCAATCACATCGCTTTCGGGGAAGACATTGGCCTCTGCCAGCATCCGCGCTTTGAACCCGGAATCTTTGAGCCGAGCAAGTTGTTCAGCCCACGGCAGCCCATCAATTTCGGCCCACGCTGGCTTAAAGCGGAAGGGGTGGACGGTGCCTTGCCAAGCCATGACGATACCGTTGCCACGCAGCGCAATTTGGGCGACGATGTTCGCGCCCTTGGCATTTTCGCGCTCCATCTCGCTGATCTGCTCCTCAAGCGGCAGTTCTTTGGCGATCGACTGTAGTGCTGCAAACGTCACCGGCAGACCGGTTTCACGACTGAGTTCGCCCATCCATTCAAATTCATTCCAATCGCGCTTGAGGTCGCTCGCCATTTCAAACACGCCGTAGCCAACGCGGCCCATCGCACGACCAATGCCGATCAGTTCATCCTTGGTCGCGGTCGTTCCGGGCACGAGAACACCGTCAATTGACTTATGCAGCACCGTCCGTGATGTCGAAAAGCCAAGCGCACCGGCGCGCAAGCCATCCTCGACAATTTTGGACATTTGGGCGATATCGGTTTCAGTCGGCGCTTCATTATTTGCGCCGCGCTCCCCCATCACATAGGCGCGCACCGCGCCGTGGGGCACATGCGTTGCAACATCGATCGTGCGCGGCAAGCGTTCAAGCGCATCCATATATTCGGGGAAGGTTTCCCAATTCCACGTCATTCCTTCGGCAAGTGCAGTGCCGGGGATATCTTCCACCCCTTCCATCAGGCCAATCAGCCAGTCATGTTTGTCGGGCTTGGCGGGGGCAAAGCCGACGCCGCAATTGCCCATCACAACTGTCGTCACGCCGTGCCAACTCGACGGTGCCATTTCCTGATCCCACGTCGCCTGACCATCATAGTGCGTATGAATATCAACAAAGCCGGGGGTAACGATCTTGCCGCCTGCATCAATTTCTTCGCGGCCTGCGGATAGGCTCACACCAACCGCGCTGATCAGGCCGCCGTTTATCGCGACATCACCAACAAAGGGCTTGCCGCCGCCGCCGTCAACTATGGTTCCGCCACGGATCACCAGATCATACATTGCCCATCTCCCAAATTGCTTTGATCGCAGCGTAACACAGATTGACGTTAACGGAAGGGAATTTCGTTGATGCACAGCGCAAACTTTGTGGTAATCACCCCTTATGTCCACGACTTTCACGTTCGATTCATCGACCAGCCGCGCCAACCCGACGCCGACGCCAATGAAACGACTAACAGTGCCGACCATCCGCCAGAGCAAAGGCGGTGAGCCGCTCGTGATGCTTACCGCGTACACCGTGCGGATGGCGCAGTTGCTTGATCCACACTGTGATATGTTGCTGGTTGGCGATTCGCTGGGCCAAGTGATCTACGGCCTGCCACACACTGTTGCGGTTACGATGGAGATGATGTGCGCACACGGAGCAGCGGTTGTGCGCGGCAGTTATCATGCCGCCGTGATCGTCGATATGCCTTTTGGAAGCTATGAGGCCTCACCCGAACAAGCGTTTATGAGTGCGGCGCGCTTGCTTAAGGAAACAGGCGCGGCTGCGGTCAAGCTTGAGGGTGGGGCGACGCTCGCGCCGACAGTGCATTTCCTTACCTCACGCGGGATTCCGGTGATGGCACATGTCGGGCTGACCCCGCAGGCGGTCAACATTCTGGGCGGATACGGTGTGCGTGGGCGCAGCGAAGCCGAGGCTCGGTCGATTGTGAATGATGCGGTTGCGCTTGCCGAAGCGGGCGCGTTCGCAATGGTGATTGAGGGCGTGCTTGAACCGATTGCGATAGAAATCACACAGAAAGTGCCCTGCCCTACTATCGGCATCGGCGCGTCGGCGCAGTGCGATGGCCAGGTGCTGGTGACCGAAGATATGCTCGGCCTGTTTGATCGCACCCCCAAATTCGTCAAACGCTTTGGCACTATGTCAACTGCGGTGGCCGATTCAGTCAAAGAATATGCCGCCGACGTCCGCACGCGCACCTTTCCGGGGCCGGAGCAGATTTATCTGCCAAAGCCCTAAATCACTGCCACACCGCTACATACTTCCCCAATCGGTTTCGCGCCGCTAAGGAGGGCCAAATTTTTTGTGCGGAGAATGAATTTGGCGTCCACGCCTCCTGATAACGAATCTTTCTTGCGTGAAGTTGATGATGAACTGCGCCGGGATGAATTACAGAGCTTTTGGAAGCGCTGGGGCCGCTGGCTGATTGGCGGAATCCTTGGCGGGCTGGCCCTTTTTGCTGCCTATCTTTGGTGGGAGAATGACAAGGTTGCCAATGCGGGTGTTGACGGCGAACAAATGTCGCAAGCGCTTGATACGCTTGCCACGAGCGATACGCCCGAAGCCGAGGCGCAGCTCAAAAAACTGACAACCGCAAAAAATGCTGGCTACCGCGCTACGGCAAAGATCGCACTCGCCGCGCTTGCGGCACAGCGCGGCGATAGCAAGGCCGCTGCAAAAGGCTTTGCCGACGTTGCTAGTGACAGCAGCCTCGCCCAACCTTGGCGCGATCTCGCGCTTGTTCGCCAGACTGTGACTGAATTTGATACGCTTAAGCCCGATGCTGTGATCGAACGGCTTAAGCCGCTTGCGGTTTCGGGTCACGCCTGGTTTGGTAGTGCTGGCGAAATGGTCGCATTGTCCTACATCAAGCTTGGCCAGCCGCAGCTTGCAGCAAAATTGTTTAACGATATAGCCAAGGATGAAAGCGTTCCAGAAACCATCCGTTCACGCGCCGTCCAGATGGCTGGTGGTTTAGAAGCAGGCACAGCAGGCGCTGCGACGAACAAGGATTTGGTAAAATGAGAAAATTTGGCGCACATCTGATGCTCGGCTTTGGCGCGCTCGCGCTAGCCGGCTGCGGCATTCTCGGCGGCGGGAGCGGGGACGGTAATAAAAAGCCCAAGACCCCGACGCTGGGCCAGCGCATTGCGATCCTGACTGCTGAAACCGATGTCGAAGCCGATCCTGCACTTGCCGATGTCGCGATTCTTTTGCCTGAACCAACAGCCAATACCGATTGGGCACAGCCCGGCGGCAATTCAAGCAAAGTGCTTGAGCATCTGGCGCTCGGCCTTTCGGTTGGCCAAGTCTGGTCAACCAAGATTTCGGGCACCACCAAATATGAGCGACTGGCCGCAGCCCCGATTGTGGCCGAGGGCAAAGTGTTTGTCGTCGATACATTTGCGCGACTTCATGCGTTTGACACCCAATCGGGCAAGGAAGTTTACACTGTCCAGATTGGTTCTGAAAAGGATACACGCGGGGGTATAAGCCTGCTGACTGGCGAAATGACCGGCAATCGGGGGCTGCTGTTTGGCGGCGGTGTCAGCTATAACGAAGGTACGCTCTATGCGACCAACGGGCTCGGCGATGTTGTTGCGTTTAGCGCGGCTGACGGCAAGCAAATATGGAAAGTGCGCCCCGGCGGGCCGCTGCGCGGTGCACCCTCGATTGCCGATGGCAATCTTTATGTAATGAGCCAAGACAGCCAGCTCCTTGCCCTCAACGCTAAGGACGGCAGCCTTGCCTGGTCAGAAGCCGCCTCAACCGAGCTTACCGGCATTTTCGGTACAGCATCACCAGCCATTGCGCAGGGAACGGTGGTTGCTGGCTTTTCATCAGGTGAACTCAACGCATACCGCTATGAAAATGGCCGTTCGCTGTGGGGCGACGCGCTTTCGCGGACAAGCATTTCGACCTCTGTTTCAAGCCTTGCCGATGTTGATGCAAGCCCTGTGATTGATCGCGGACGCGTCTTTGCGATCGGCCAAGGCGGGCGCATGGTCAGCCTTGAACTTGTAACTGGACAGCGGCTGTGGGAAATTAATGTTGCGGGCATTTCAACGCCGTGGATCGCGGGCGAATGGCTGTTCGTGATCGATGATGATGCGCGGTTACTGTGCATTGCCCGTTCGAACGGCAAGGTGCGCTGGATTTCGCAACTCCGCCGCTATGACAAGATCAAGGCAAAAAAAGGCGCGATCGACTGGACTGGCCCGGTTCTCGCGGGCGGACGCTTGATCGTTGCGAGTTCGGACGGCAGGCTGGCCAATGTTGATCCTTCAACCGGCACCATCCAGAACGAAACCAAAGCCGGTGGCCAGGTGACAATCCCACTCGTGGTGGCCGGCAACACGCTTTACGTCCTCACCGATGACGGTCGCCTGACCGCTTGGCGGTGATGTGAGCAAGCTCCCCGTCGTCGCGATTATCGGGCGGCCCAATGTCGGCAAATCCACCCTGTTTAACCGGCTGGTTGGCAAAAAACTCGCGCTTGTCGATGATCGCCCCGGCGTCACGCGTGACAGGCGAGAGGGCGATGCCGATTTGCTCGGCCTCAAATTCCGGCTGGTCGACACCGCCGGTTTTGAAGAGGATGACCCACAGTCTCTTCCCGGACGGATGCGGGCGCAGACGCAAGCCGCCGTTGACGGTGCGGACGTTGCGCTGTTTGTGATTGACGCGCGCGCGGGCATCGTCCCGCTTGATGAAGAAATTGGCAGATGGCTGCGTGGTGCCAAAACGCCGGTGATTGTGCTTGCCAATAAATGTGAGGGCAAGGCGGCATCCGAAAGCGGCCTGATGGAGGCGTATAGCTTAGGCTTTGGTGATCCGATTGCGTTCAGCGCTGAACATGGCGAAGGGCTGGGTGAGCTATTCACTGATCTCCTGCCCTTCATTGAACGTGACGAAGTGGAACCAGTGGACACATTCGATGATGAATCGGATGATGCCCCGCTCAAACTCGCTATCGTTGGGCGGCCCAATGCTGGCAAATCAACGCTCGTCAACAAAATGCTCGGCGAAGACCGGATGATTACCGG
>JBBTEI010000029.1:0-20368 GCA_038042405.1 Pseudomonadota bacterium | reverse complement strand
GATCAACTGGCCAAAGCCGCTGGTGACGGTCGTTTTGGCGCGGTCAGGCACCGTGCCGGGGCCGTTTGTGGGGAAGAAAGTGCTGGCAAAGCTGCGCTCATGCTCAACGCCGAATACGAGTTTGGCGGCATCCGCCACATCGAACGCACCGTGATATTCAAAGCGGTCAAGCGTGGCTTTGATCGCATTGACGTTGAAATTGACTGGGCGCACGACGTCAGAACCGACCCGACTGATATCGGTGCGGGTATAGGACAGGCGGTTGGTGAAGCGACCATCAAGCAGTTTTGCATTAAGACCGACATAGCCCAGAAACTGCTCATTCTCGGTTTCGGGAAGCGCGTTGGGGGAAAGCGGGAAGGTGCTGTCAAACTGTACTTCGCCGCGATTATAATAGCCCCTGAAATCAAGCGAGAGATTATCAGTGAAGGCAATTTTGAGTTTGCCGTTGGCTGATGCGTTGCGGTAGCCATCACGCTCAGTGCCACCGACGAGAGCCGAGATGCCGGTCGTGCGGTATAGCCCGCCGCCAATGCTGCCCGAGAATATGCCAGTGCGACCCGAAACATTTGCCTGAACATTGGCGGTATCCTGATAGCCATATTCGGCGCGCGCGTTTACAGCGAATTTCTCGGTTGGCTCAAGCGTCTGGATGTTGACGACGCCGCCAATCGCTTGGCTGCCCCAGATTACCGAGTTCGGCCCACGCAGCACCTCAACCCGTCCGATGTTGCCGGTGAGCAGCGCGCCGAAATCAAATGCCGCATTCGGGCTGGACGGATCATTGATCCGCACGCCGTCAATCAGGACGAGCGTTTGTGAACTATCGCCGCCGCGAATGAATACGCTTGATTGCGCGCCAACGCCGCCGTTGCGCGCGATGTTGACGCTTGGCACGGTGCGCAAGATGTCAGTGATCACTGAAGTTTGCTGGGTTTCGAGCATTTTTAAATCAATGACGGTTATCGCCTGGCCAACTTCGGCGCGCGGTTGGGCAATGCCGTTGGCGGTAACGATGATGATATCATCATCCGCTGCAAATGCAGTCGCGGGCAACAGCACAAGTGCCGCCGCTGCATATTTCAAAATTGTCACTGGATTCTCCTTTGTATGACGTTCAACCAAATGCCGTCACGCGAGGAAAATTCCCCCGTTTGCGCCAGTCTTCCCGCTGGCACAAAGGATCAGCCGTAACCGGCAGGTCTCCTGGCTTCCGGGTCAACGCGCCTCTCCACCTTCCCAGGCCAAAGACTAAGGTCAGCCCAGTGGTATGCGAGAGAGGAACTCGCCGGTTACAGTTGCGGGAACAGCGCCGGATATTCACCGGCTTCCCTTTTCATCACCGTTGCCGGTGAACCTGTTACGCAGCCGCCCCTATGGCGTTGAGCGGGAATAATCAAGTTTGATGGGCTTGACGCAAACGTAAGGGCGTTCCAACAGTTCTGGCAAATAGCACACAGGAGATCAAAATGCCCGGAGCACTGGATGGCGTCACCATCATCGAACTGGCGGGAATTGGCCCCGCGCCCTTTTGTGGAATGATGCTGGCCGATCACGGTGCGCGGGTGATCCGCGTTGACCGCGCGGGCGCGCACGACGCCAAAGGGCGCGATGTCCTTTCCCGTAACCGTGAACGGATTGAGGCCGATCTCAAATCGCCTGAGGGGATTGCCAAAGTCCGTGAAATTATCCGCACGGTGGACGGGATTATCGAGGGGTTTCGCCCCGGTGTTATGGAGCGGCTTGGGCTTGGGCCTGAAGTTTTGCTCGCCGACAATCCAAAGCTTGTGTTCGGGCGGATGACGGGCTGGGGACAGACGGGTACACTGTCACACGCGGCGGGGCATGATATCAATTATATCTCGATCAGCGGCAACCTCCACGGCTATGGCCGCCCGAACGAGAAGCCAACCCCGCCGACGAATGCGATTGGCGATTTTGCGGGCGGCGGGATGATGCTCGCATTCGGGATGCTCGCGGGGATATTGAGCGCGCGCGCGACGGGCACCGGCCAAGTGATCGACTGCGCGATGACTGACGGTGCCGCCGTCATCCACGCGATGCAATGGGGCTTTCGCGGGATGGGCATGTGGGAGGATACACGCGGGGTCAACATGCTCGATACCGCCGCGCACTTCTATGACACATATGAATGTGGCGATGGCCAGTTCATCTCGATCGGATCGATTGAGCCGCAATTCTATGCGCTGCTTCGTGACAAGCTCGGGCTTACTGATGATCCAGCGTTCGACCCGCAGATGGATAAGGCGCAGTGGCCAGCACTCAAAGCGCGCCTCACTGATATATTCAAATCGCAACCGCGCGACCATTGGTGTACGCTGATGGAGGGAACGGACATTTGTTTCGCGCCGATCCTTTCAATGGCCGACGCTTTAACGCATCCACACAATGTTGCGCGGGGTACGTTCGTCAATGTCGGCGGGATTGATCAGCCGGGGCCAGCCCCGCGCTTTATGGGGACACCTGCGGCTATGCCAGTGGGGAGGAAGTGAGATGGACATGGATCGACGCGCGGTTGTGGCTGCGGGATTGGGGCTTGCAGCGACTGGCCTAATGGCGGGTTGTAGTGACGCAGAGTCGGCGCGCGGTGGGGCAATCGATCCTATCGCCGCGCGCGGTTTTGAAATGCCGCTCGAATCTGAGCTGCATGAGCGCACCCTGATGCAGTGGCCGGTCAGCCTGTCGGTCTATGACCCGCCTTCGCTTGCCAAAGTTCAGGCGAGCATCGCGCTGATTGCCAACACGATCAGCAAATATGAGCCCGTCGCGATGATGGTCGATGATCGCAGTGCCCCCGCCGCACGCGCACAACTTGGGCGCGGGGTTGAGATATGGAACATCCCAACCGATGATCTGTGGTGTCGCGATGCCGGGCCAACCTTTGTCCGCGATAAATCGGGCGCGCTTGCCATTGCGCATATTCAATTCAATGGCTGGGGTAGGAAGCAGCCGCACAGAAGTGACGCGCGGATTGCGGAGCGCGTGGCACAGCGGCTCGGACTGCCGCTCCTCAAAACTGGGCTTGTCGGGGAGGGTGGCGGCATCGAACATGACGGTGCTGGAACGCTGCTTGCCCATGCAAGCTGCTGGGTAAATCGCAACCGCAATAGTGCATCGCAGGAAGAAATCGGCAAGCGGCTTTTGTCGGCGCTTGGCGGGCAAAAGATGATCTGGGCACCCGGCGTTAAGGGCAAAGATATTACCGACTATCATATCGATGCGCTCGCGCGCTTTGTTGCGCCGGGCAAAGTGCTGATCCAGCTTGGCGCGACGATTGATCCTGACGATCCTTGGTCGGTATCGGGGCATGAAACGCTCAAAATTCTGCAAGGGGCAACCGATGCCAAGGGGCGCAGTCTGGAGATTGTCCGGCTTGATGAGCCAGTCGATATTCGGAGTAGCCAGCCCGATTTCGTGCCAAGCTATGTTAATTACTATGTCTGCAACGGCGCGGTGATCGTCTCGCAATTTGGCGACAAGGCGGCTGATGGCAACGCGCGCGAATTGCTCCAATCGCTTTATCCGGGGCGCGTGATTGAAATGCTCAATACCGATCCGATTGGTGACGCTGGCGGCGGTATTCACTGCGCAACGCAACAACAGCCAAAGGCGGGATAGGGATAGTTGCGATGATCAAATGGCTCGAAAAATATGCTCCGGCATTACAAGCGCTCTCGGCAATTGGCGCATTGGTTGCGGTCGTTGGCGGCATCGTCGGGATCAGGGTTCAACTTAACGCCTCGGCACAGTTGCAGCGAGAGCAATCGGCACGCGATATATACCGCGAGTTTCTCAACATCTCGATCAGTCAGACCAAGTTCGCTGCGCCTGATTATTGTGCGATCCGCGAAACGGCCGATGAGGCGGCTTATGAAAATTACGTTCAATATATGCTTTACACCAGCGAACAGGTGTTGACGGCGCTGCCCGGTTGGGAGTCGACAATGGCCGATCATCTGAACGATCATAAGGAACTGCTGTGCAGCGAAGCCGACTGGACGGGCGATGCGCCTCAAGTTCAAGGGCTAATCAACCGGTTCCGCGCGAAAGAGTGCAAGGCATTCAAGTCCAGTTGTAGCTAAAGAAAGGCAGGCCACCGATGCACAAGCCCGACATGCTAGACCGCATCGCGCAGATACTGATCGCGATTGTGGCGCTGTTCGCGCTGTTCAATGGGGCGTTTATGCTGTGGGACCCTTATGGTTGGTATCAGGCGGTGGGTACCGTCAAATTCACAGGGCCGCCCAACCAGCATTTCATCCGCGATATCGGGATCGCCTTTCTCGGCAGTGGGGTGATGCTTAGCTATGCCGTTTGGTATCCGTCTGGACGGTGGACGGCGGCGTTGGCGGGGAGCCTATTTCTTGCAGCGCACGGTGCACTTCATATTTATGAAGTGCTGACCGGCATTTGCGCTCAGAACATTTTCTGGAAAGATGCGCCCGGTGTGCTTGGCCCGCCGCTCATGGTGTGGATCGCGCTCGGCATATTGTTCGGCGCGCGGAAGATTGTTCCGGCGGGTGTACCCAAACGTGTTTTTCTGGCGATCACGGACAAGATGTCGTCCGATGAATCTGAATATATGCATGAAGTTGCGGGTGCGCCCGGCCATGCTTTTGAAAAGTTCACCCATTTTATGCCTGCGTCGATGCATCGCCACGATGCGCCGGCTGATCTTTTTCACATGGCGCGGATTGGCGCGACACTGGTTGAGGATTGCGGGCCGTGTGCCTTGACGGCGGCCCGTGGCGCGCTTGAGCATAAGGTGTCACGCGCCGTTGTGAACGCGGCGCTGGCTGGTCATCCGCCCGAAGGCGACCTCAAAATGGCGTTTGATTTTGGACAAGCGATTGCGACACAGTCACCCGATGCGTTCGCGTTTGGCGATGCTATTGAAGCAAAACATGGCCGCGCAGTTAGGCTTGAACTTGCAATGACAGCGGCGATTGTGCGCGCTTATCCCGCGATGAAGCGCGGGCTTGGCCTAACCAAATCATGTTCGATTACAAAATTGGAAATCTGATGACGCTCGATCCGACCCGCATTCCCGTTATCATTGGTACGGGGCAGATCAATGACCGTGACTGCGTAGATGATTCGCTCGCGTTGATGATTGGTGCGCTTGAAAACGCTGATAGCGATGCGGGTGGTGCATGGATTGCAGCGCTCGACAGCCTAGCAGTGGTCAACCAGATCAGCTTTCCGGGGCTTGGAAATATTGCGGAAAGCCTCGCTGCGCATTTTGGTATATCGCCCGCGTATATCGAACAAACGCCGTGGCCAACGGGTGAAAGCCCGGTGCAACTGCTCAACGAAGCCGCCAACCGGATTGGCGCTGGTGAAATTCAAGTTGCGGCGATTGTCGGGGCGGAGGCTCTGCGCACAGCGGCACAGCGTGCCAAGGCCGCGACGGGCGAGAAGAAGGATGCGCTGCGTGATGTTGCGAACAGCGGGGCACAATCTCTGATGGCGCGGCACGGCCTTGTTGCGCCGACTGACCTTTATCCGCTGTATGAAAATGCGACCCGTGCGGCGTGGGGGCAGAGTTTTGCTGAAGCGCAAGGTGAAACGGGCGCACTTTGGGCGGGCATGTCTGCTGTTGCAGCGGCCAATGAAACGGCATGGCTGCGCAAGGCGCTGTCGCCAGAGGAGATTACCGCATCAAATGACGACAATCGCCCAATTGCTTACCCTTATCTCAAACGGATGGTGGCCAATTCAAGCGTCAATCAAGGGGCTGGATTTATCGTGACGAGCCTTGCTCGTGCTCGCGCTGCGGGCATTGCAGAGGACCGCATCATCTATGTCGGGCAGGGTGCGGCGGCACATGAAACGCATTCAATCCTCAAGCGCGACCGCTATGACCGTTCGGCGGGTATGATCGTCACGCTGCAACAGACGCTGGAGCGTAACGGCCTGACCAGCGCTGATCTTGATCATGTCGAGCTTTATTCCTGTTTTCCGTGCATCCCGAAAATGGCGCGACGCGTGCTTGATTGGCCGCTCGAAAAACCAATCACGGCATTTGGTGGACTGACCTTCGGCGGCGGTCCGATTGGCAATTATATGAGCCATGCAATTGGATCTATGGTCGATACACTCCGGCAGACGCAGGGCAGGGCATTACTATTTGCTAATGGCGGTTATGTCACGCACAACCATGCAATTGTTATTTCAGCGTCGCCGATTGTGGCAGCGCAATTCCCGTCACCGTTCGATTTTAATGCCGAGGCTGAGGCGCTTCGTGATGTGGTGCCACCTATTGTGGAAGCGTATGATGGCCCTGCGACAATCGAGACGTTTACACTTTTCTATCGCCGCGACGGCAGCATCCGTTTTGGCACTGTGATTGCACGGACGCCTGAGGGCGTACGCCTGCTGGCACGGGTCAATGCGAGCGATGGCCCAAGTCTTGATTGCCTGCTAAACTACGAGGCCGAGGCAGTAGGTACAGGCGGCATTGTCCGCAGCGACTCCGAAGGCTTGCTTCACTGGTGCCTCGGTTAGCATGGCGCAATTTCGATAGACGTTAAGTCCAGCTCGACTAGCGCGGCAAGTGGGTGCTTGCCGTTCGCCTATGAAGGCCGCTAAAAGTGTATCAAGGATAAAGGAGATGATCGTAATGAATATTCGTTTGTTTGGCAGTGCGGCGCTTATTGCGCTTGCTTCGGCTGCGCTGGTATCACCTGCCGCCGCCAAGGAAATCAAAAAGGCTACGGCAGCAAAACCGGCTATGGTCAAGGCAACGGCTGCTGGAAAAGCAACAGCAAAGCCTGTTTTTGGTACATTCGGAATTGACACCGCTGGTATGAATAAGACCGTTAAGCCGGGTGACGATTTTTATCAGTTCGTAAATGGCACTTGGACGGCAAAGACTGAAATCCCGGCGGATCGATCATCATGGGGTGGCTTTGGTTTGTTGCGCGACCTCTCTGACACACGGACACGGGAAATTATTGAATCGGTTGCCAGCGCAAAAAACGCGCCCGGGAGCAGTGGTCAAAAAGTTGGCGACTATTTCGCGAGCTTTATGGATGATTCGGCTATCGAAGCAAAGGGTGCGGCCCCGCTGGCACCGATACTTGCGCAAGTTCAAATTATTCAGACACCCAGCCAGCTTGCCGCAGCATTCGGGATTGCTAACCGCCTCGGCATCTCGACTCCTATCGGCATGGGTGTTCAACTCGACCTCAAGGACAATACCGTTTATTCCGCCTATCTTGGGCAGGGTGGCATTGGTCTCCCTGATCGTGATTATTATCTCGAAGACAATCCGCGTTTTGTCGAAGTTCGCACCAAATATGTGACACATATCGGCAATATGCTCAAACTTGCTGGCGTGGCCGATGTCGCTGCAAAAGCGCAGCGCATCTATGATCTTGAAAAAAAGATCGCGACGGCACATTGGACGCAGGCGCAATCACGTCAGGTGGAAAAGCTTTATAATCCCGTCGCGACGGCTGATCTGAGCGCAAAGATGCCTGGGTTTGATTGGCCGCTTTATGTCCAGACACTTGGCATTGCGAATATGAAAACAGTTATTGCTACGCAGCCAAGCGCGCTTGAGGGCGCCGCAAAGCTCGTTTCAAGCGAGCCAATCGAGATATGGAAAGATTATCTGACTTTCCACCTTATCAAGCAGGCGGCTCCTTATCTTTCAAAGGCCTTTGTCGAAGAAGATTTTGCGTTTGATGGGCCGGTGCTTTCGGGTACACCAGTGCTGAAGGATCGTTGGAAACGCGGCGTTGATGAGATTAACGGCGCGCTTGGTGAAGCGGTGGGTGAGCTTTATGTCGCCAAACATTTTCCGCCGGATGCCAAGACGAAGGCGGACATCCTGGTGCGCAACATCTTGGCGGCGATGGGCAAACGGATCGATGCGCTTGCCTGGATGGCACCTGAAACAAAAGTCAAAGCGCGTGAAAAGCTCGCCGCAATTGACGTAAAGATCGGCTACCCAACCAAATGGCGCGATTATTCGGCGCTTAAGGTCGAACGTGGCGATCCACTGGGAAACGCGCTGCGCGTTCAGTCCTTTGAATATGACCGGCAACTTGCCAAGGTTGGTAAGCTGGTTGATCGCACCGAGTGGTTCATGACGCCACAGACGGTGAACGCCTATGCCAATCCGCTGCAAAATGAGATCGTCTTTCCGGCCGCAATTTTGCAAGCGCCGTTTTTTGATCCCAATGCGGATCCGGCGGTTAATTATGGTGGGATTGGCGCAGTCATCGGCCATGAAATCAGCCATTTGTTTGATGATCAGGGCCGCAAATTTGATCCTCAGGGACGCTTGACTGATTGGTGGACAGCGGAAGATGTGAAGCGCTTTGAAAGCTATACCGCAAAAGTGGTAAAGCAGTACGGGGCTTACGAGCCATTGCCGGGTTCGAAGGTGAATGGCGAATTGACGCTCGGTGAAAATATGGCCGATCTTGCTGGTGTGACGATTGCCTATGACGCCTATAAAATCTCGCTCAGCGGCAAGGTGACTCCGGTTATTGATAGCTACTCTGGCGATCAGCGATTCTTTCTTGGCTTTGGCCAAGTCTGGCGCAATAAGTATCGTGAAGCCAATCTCCAGCAGCGGCTGACGACTGATCCGCATACTCCGGGACATTTCCGCCCCTATGTCGTGCGTAACCTAGATGTATGGTATGCAGCTTTTGGTGCCAAACCGGGCGATAAGTTTTACCTGCCACCAGCAGAGCGCGTAAAAGTCTGGTAACATCTTAACAGTCCAATTGACGCGATTATTGGGGCCAATGGTGGACATCCACCATTGGCCCCCAAGTCCATGTTCGCTTGTGCACAAAACATCTTGTCGTTTTTAGCCCGCTATGGTTTATGTTACCTTAGTCTATCGGCTTGAGCGTTTTTGGCGGGTGGGTGATGTTTCGTTTGGGGGGGGGCTATGGACACAAGCGCACTGCTGAGTATGCTCCCGCCGGGGACATTGTTTTCATCCTGCTCTATTGACGAGCTCAACGATTTGGTGTCGGTTTCAACAAAGGCCACAATGAAAAAAGGCCAAACCCTGATGATGCAGGGCGATGTTGGCGATTCCCTGATCATCTTGCTTGCAGGTAATGTTCGGGTCACGATGGTCGCACAAAATGGTCGTGAAATCACGCTCGACTATGCTGAGGCGGGCGCGGTTCTTGGCGAGATTTCGGTGATTGATGGTGGTGATCGCACGGCCTCGGTAATTGCTCTGAACGAAGGGAGCTATTTGCACCTCACGCGCAGTGCTTTTGCCTCATTTGTTGAGCGTCAACCGCCGATGGCGTGGCGGTTCATGAAAGAAATTGCCCGCCGTTTGCGCCAAACCAACAACACGATCGAGAGCGACCGGGCTTTTTCGTCGGGGCCACGTCTCGCCCGGTTTTTGCAGCGGCTTACACTTGTTAACAGTACAGATGGACGTTTGAAGCTGGCGCTGAGCCAGAGCGAGCTCGGTAGTTTTGCCGGCATGAGCCGGGAAAATATCAACCGACAGCTAAGCGCATGGGCTGATTCTGGCATTATCGAGCTTGACCATGGCCATGTCCGCATTCTCGACAGCCAGCTTTTGTCTGAAATTGCTGAGGCTTCAGAGTAGAATTTCATTGGCATTATGTCTATGGGCAGGGCCTGGGGTGATCCTAGACGATTGCGGAGACTGTAATGACCGAAGATGATGGCAAGCTCGAAGTGCCAAACGCAAAAAAGGCTGCCGAAGCGGCCGAAGCGAAAAAAGGAAAGCTGATCAAGGCAGGTATTGGCTTGGGCATTGGTTCTGCTGCGATCGCCGCCGCGTTGCTTTACGTGAACCATAATAAGACGAAGCGCGAAGAATAGCTTCGCGCGATATGGCGCACGGGATTTCTTTCGCCGCTGCGCTGCGCGTGTGGTTGCAAATTGCACTGTTGAGTTTTGGCGGCCCCGCTGGCCAGATTGCGCTGATGCACCGCATTCTGGTCGAAGAAAAACGCTGGATTGGCGAGGAACGCTTTTTGAGCGCGCTTAATTTCTGCACATTGCTGCCTGGGCCAGAGGCGCAACAACTTGCGACATATTTCGGCTGGTTGCTGCATAGGACAAAGGGTGGATTGGCAGCAGGTGTGCTATTCATCCTCCCCGGTGCGGTGGCGATCATGGCGCTGTCGATGGTTTATGTACTTTACGGACAGCTTGCGCCGGTCGCTGGGCTGTTGTTCGGTATCAAAGCGGCGGTGGTTGCGATTGTGTTTCAGGCGGTCATCCGCATTGGGGGGCGTGCGCTTGGTTCGCTGCCCAGACGTGCGGTTGCGGCTGCTGCTTTTCTGGCGCTGTTCCTTTTCAATGCACCGTTTCCGCTTATTGTTGCGGGTGCGGGTTTGCTTGGCTGGCTTAGCACCCGAACTGGCAGCACGTCATTTAGCGCGGCCGGGCATGGCACCGCGAGTAGGTTTAGCGATGCCGAGAGCGCGCTTGGTGTCGATATCCCGGCACATGCGCAGCCCGGTGGTGCAAAGACGCTTGGTATCGCAACCCTGTTGCTGCTGCTCTGGCTCGTGCCAATCGTCATACTTCTCGCACTCCTCGGCCCCGATAACCGGTTTAGCGAGATCGCATTATTTTTTGGCCGGATGGCGGTCGTCACCTTCGGAGGGGCCTATGCCGTGCTGGCATATGTCGGGCAGGCGGCGGTTGAGCAATATCAGTGGCTGACAACGGCGGAAATGCTGGACGGCCTTGGGCTGGCAGAATCTACGCCCGGCCCGCTGATTATGGTGACGCAGTTTGTAGGCTTTCTGGGCGGCTACCGTGAGCCAGGTTCACTCTCACCAATGTGGGGCGGCGTGTTGGCTGGCTTGCTGACAACATGGGTTACGTTCGTGCCATGCTTCTTGTGGATATTTGTTGGTGCGCCGCATGTTGAGCGGCTGCGCCACAACCAAGCGCTTTCGTCAGCGCTTGCTGCGATCACCGCAGCGGTTGTGGGCGTGATCCTGCATCTCGGGCTTTGGTTTGCATTCCACTATCTTTTTGCGCGGCAGTTATATCTGTATATTGGCCCGCTTGAGTTATCTCTGCCTGACCTTGCTAGCATAAACTGGATCGCGTGTGCGTTAACGGCAGCGGCACTAATTGCACTATTCCGTTTCAAAGTTGGCGCAATTGGGCTGATTTTTGGCGCTGGTCTCGCTGGACTCGGGCTGTCATTATTGCACTGATGAGCATGGTTTTAGAAAACGGAAGTGGCCGGATTGTTGCCAATCCGACCACCTGCGTGACGAAAAACGTCAGCCCCCATTAGTCTCAACAATTTGGCCTCATTTATATGCCAATATCGGAGACGATACTCCCAGAACCTCGGTTCGCTTGTAACAAAATCTTCATATCTGCTGACGCTGTGTTTGTCATTGATCTATCGATGTCGCCGTCGCGAATTTGAAAACACTGTGCTGATTGCGCAACACTATAGGCATCAGCTATGCCGATAGATGGCGCGCGTGGTTAGCTTGCGCGATTCGCGCTTAGCGATTAGGGGCTGAACTAATGATACTCTCCCGCTATGAGCGCATGATCGCGACACGCTATTTGTTGCCTGGGCGCGGCGAGGGCTTCATATTCCTCGTTGCCGGAATTAGCTTGTTTGCTGTGATGCTGGGCGTCGCCGCGCTTATTGTTGTGATGAGCGTGATGAATGGATTCCGCGCCGAATTATTTGATAAGATCGTTGGGCTTAACGGCCATGCTGTAGTGCAGGGCTATGGTGGTCGGCTGACTGATTGGCGCGACATCATGGCCGAAGCGAAGGCAACCAAGGGCATCGCCAGTGCAACGCCGCTGATCGAGCAGCCGCTGATGGCAAGTTATCAAGGGCGGGTTGAGGGCGTGCTCGTGCGTGGCATGCTCGTTTCGGATATTCGTGCCAATCCGACGATCCAGAATAAGGTACTTTCTGGCCATCTTGAAGCGTTGACGGCAGGCAGCGGCAACGTGGCGATTGGCGCGCGGCTGGCAGAATCGCTCGGCGTGCAAGTGGGCGGCAATATCAGCCTGCTCAACCCTGATGGGCAGGTAACGCCGTTCGGATCAGTGCCGCGCATCGTCAGTTACCGCGTGGCTGCGATCTTTGAGATTGGCGTTTATGATTATGACAAGGCGTTTGTCATCATGCCGATGGAGGATGCGCAGACCTTGCTGTTGCTCGGCGACGCTGTCGGGATGGTCGAAGTGGATACAGTGGATGCTGACAAGGTTGGGCCGATCCTCGCGCCACTGGCGGCAAAGGTTGGCAACCGCGCGGTCGTCTCCGATTGGCGGAGCATGAATGCTTCGCTATTTGAAGCGCTCGCGGTTGACCGGGTGGTGTCGTTTGTCGTGCTTTCGCTGATCATCCTTGTGGCGACGTTCAACATCCTCTCGTCACTGATCATGCTTGTTCGCGCCAAAACACGCGATATTGCGATTGTACGGACGATGGGTGCATCGCGCGCGAGCCTGATCCGTATTTTTATGACGGTTGGTGTTACTATTGGTACGCTTGGTATTATGGCGGGCGTGCTGCTTGGGTTCACAATCCTGTTTTTCAGGCAATCGGTGGTCAATGGCGTGCAATTTCTCACCGGGCAAAATCTGTGGGATCCATCGATCCGTTTCTTGACTGAGCTTCCCGCCAAGACCGATCCCGTTGAGGTGATGACGGTGGTGATCATGGCGATTATCCTGACCATCCTTGCGACGCTTTACCCTGCGTTTAAGGCGGCGAGCACCGATCCAGTGCAGGTTCTGCGCTATGAGTGATACGGTGACGCTGACAGATGTACGCCGCAGTTTCACCCAAGGCGAATTCACCATCGAAGTGCTGCGCGGGGTCAATTTGACCGTGGGTGCGGGTGAAATTGTTGGGCTGCTTGGGCCGTCGGGTTCGGGCAAATCCACGCTGCTTCAGGCGGTCGGCTTGCTTGAGGGTGGTTTTACTGGGTCAATCCGGATCAAGGGCGAAGAGGCCGCACGGCTTGATAATGATGGGCGAACACGGCTGCGGCGTGACTGCCTTGGGTTCGTCTACCAATTCCACCATTTGCTCCCCGATTTTTCGGCAATAGAGAATGTCATTCTGCCGCAATTGATCCACGGCGCGACA
The DNA here is from genome assembly GCA_038042405.1 of Pseudomonadota bacterium. Lineage (GTDB taxonomy): Bacteria > Pseudomonadota > Alphaproteobacteria > Sphingomonadales > Sphingomonadaceae > Aquisediminimonas. Next base: position 7,230 of record JBBTEI010000029.1, on the reverse strand, counting down.
ACAGAAACAGCAACGGCGCGGGCAAGCGAGCTGCTTGGTGCGCTTGGCTTGGCGCAGCGGCTTGATCATCGGCCAAGCCAGCTTTCAGGCGGTGAGCAGCAGCGCGTTGCGGTCGCGCGTGCACTCGCCAACCGCCCGCCGCTGATCCTAGCTGACGAACCAACCGGCAATTTGGATGAGGCCACCGCCGATATTGTCCTCGCTGAATTTCTTACGCTCGTGCGGAATGAGGGCAGCGCGGCGCTCATCGCGACGCATAATGAGCGGATCGCGGCAAAGCTCGATCGTGTCGTGCGGCTGCATGATGGGGTTTTGGGGTAGCAGGCACAAGTTGCGATATGCCGCCCGTATCGGCTAAGGCGCACGCTCTAACGAACTGACTGGATTTTGACGTGACTCTCTACGCCCGTTTTGCTGCTGACCTTAATGCCGCGCTTGATGCGCTTGAGGGTGAGGGGGTGCTCGTGCGCGGGCTTGATCGGCGCGGGATCACGGTCGAGCCGCCGCGCGATGTGAGCCACGGCGATCTTTCAACCAACGCCGCGATGGTGCTGGCCAAGGGCGCGGGAACGAACCCGCGCGCGCTGGCGGCATTGCTTGTGCCTAAGCTCGAAATGATAACCGATGTGGCGGAGGTTTCAGTTGCGGGGCCGGGCTTTATCAATCTGCGGCTGACCGATGAATGCTGGCGGGGCGAACTTGCAACAATCCAAGCGGCTGCGGGTGAGTATGGCAAATCAACCGTCGGCGCAGGTACGCGCGTCAACGTTGAATATGTCTCAGCCAATCCGACCGGGCCGATGCACATGGGGCATTGCCGGGGCGCTGTCGTCGGCGATGCGCTGGCCAGTTTGCTCGAATATGCAGGCTATAACGTCACCCGCGAATATTATGTCAATGATGCCGGCGGGCAGGTCGATACGCTCGCGCGCTCGGTGCATCTGCGTTACCGTGAAGCGCTTGGAGAAGATATTGGGGAAATCCCCGAGGGTTTTTATCCCGGCGATTATCTGGTGCCGGTGGGGCAGGCGCTTGCCGCTGAATTCGGGGATCGTTTTGCCAAGGCGCTCGAGGCTGACTGGCTGATCATATTCCGTGAGAAAGCGGTTGCAGCAATGCTTGTCATGATCCGGGAGGATCTCGCGCTGCTTGGCATCCATCATGATGTTTTTGCGTCCGAAGCCTTGGTTCAACGCGAGAAGAAGCCCGAAGCCGCTGAGGCGTTTCTACGTGCGCGCGATCTGGTTTATGATGGCGAGCTTGAAGCCCCCAAGGGCGAGGTTGATCCCGATTGGGAGCCGGTGACACTGCCGCTGTTCCGTTCGACCCAATTCGGCGATGATCAAGATCGCCCGATCAAAAAGTCTGATGGGAGCTGGACATATTTTGGCGCTGATATGGCCTACCACTTCCAGAAAGCCGAGAAGGCTGACATGTTGATTGACATTTGGGGTGCCGATCATGCAGGCACCGTCAAACGCATTCGTGCGGCGGTGGTGGCGCTGACTGAAGGAAAAAAGCCCTTTGATGTGAAGCTTGTCCAGATGGTGCGGTTGCTGCGCGGGGGCGAGCCGATCAAAATGTCGAAGCGCTCGGGCAATTTCGTCACGCTGGCCGAGGTCGTGCGCGAGGTGGGCAAGGATGTCGTCCGTTTCACGATGCTGACGCGCAAGGCCGACGCGCAGATGGATTTTGATTTCGCCAAGGTGGTTGAGGCGTCAAAGGATAATCCTGTTTTCTACGTGCAATATGCCCATGCGCGGATTTGTTCGCTTAAGCGTAAGGTTGAAGAGGCGGGAATTTCGGGCGACGCTGATGTTGATTTGCTTGATGCCGAGGATTTGGCTCTGATCAAATTCGCCGCACAATTCCCACGCATTGTTGAGGCGGCGGCGGCGAATCATGAGCCGCACCGGATCGCGTTTTTCCTTTATGATCTGGCGGCGGGCTTCCATGCGCACTGGAATATGGGCAATGATCGCCCTGATCGGCGGATATTGGTGGTTAATAATGCACCGTTAACTATGTCACGTCTATTATTGGCAAGTGCGATAGGGCAAGTTATTGCTAACGGGCTGTCAATCATGGGGGTCGCAGCCGCCGAGGAGATGTGAGCGATGACTGATACAGATCGCGAGTTGAGTTTGCAGGATGAAGATCGTCTTCCCTGGCTTGAAGCCGTTGAGACTGATGACGAAGATGAAGGGGTTAACGGCTCGAAGCTAGTTTTACTTGTTTTGGCTGGCCTGCTTGGACTTGCTGTCCTCATCGGCGGTATTTGGTGGTTGGGTAATCAGCAGCAGGGGCCAAGTGGTGATGGCACGCTGATCGCTGCGCAGGAAGGCGACTATAAGGTCAAGCCCGATGAACCCGGCGGCATGAAAGTTGAAGGCCAAGGCGATGCCAGCTTTGCGGCATCTGAAGGTGCCGAAGCCAATGGCAAGGTCGACATGGCGGCCAATCCTGAAGCGCCTGTTACGGTGGTTAAGCAAACTCAGACCGCTGCAAAGCCAGCGACGCCAGCTGCAAAGCCTGCGGTCACAGCAACATTGGCAGCGCCCTCGGCAATGCCACTTTCAGCGCCCGCACCGTCGGGTGGGGGGCTTGTGCAATTGGGTGCCTATGGTTCGCAGGCAAGCGCTGATGAGGCGTGGACAATGCTTTCCGGCAAAAATCCTGCGCTCGCACGGCTGAGCAAGTCTATTGTGCCGGCAGCCGTTGGCGGGAAGACACTTTACCGCTTGCGTGCCAACGCAGGATCGCCAGCGGCGGCAGCCGCACTCTGCGCCAAAGTTGGCAACTGCATCGTTGTAAAGTAATGCTTGGTAAGTTTATGCCGCCATTTCTTGCGGCATAAACTCCCCAATATCATGCTCCGAAAGATCAAGTTCGTAGAGCGCGCAGGGCACGCTCGTTCCCCGCGCTCTGCTTTCGCGTGGCACAATCTGTCCGGTCGGGCGAAAGCCGAGCTTGGTCAGAACGCGCCCTGACGTAGGATTGTCAGTGAAATGGCCCGATACCAGCCGCGACAGACGAAGCGAGTGGCGGGCCATACTTACCACGGCACGGCCTGCTTCGGTCGCATATCCCTTTCCCCAGGCATTGCGTGCCAGCCAATAGCCAATCTCGGCCTCGCCGTCCTGATCATGCAATCCGGTACCCCCAATCAGGCGCGGGATGCCTTGTGTTCGTTCGAAAATCAGGAGAGGCATCAGAGGCGGGCTGTGTGGCTGGCTTAAAAACCACAGCGCATCTGCTACGCGGTAAGGCGATGGTACTTTCGCAAGTTTGTTAAGGATCGCGTCATCATCAATTGCTGAGGCCAGTGCGCTTGCATCCTCAGCCCAACCGGGGCGCAGTAACAGTCTCTCTGTTCTTATAAACATCATACTCTCCGTATCCCCGTCACCACTAACGCCAATAGGTGACGGAGTGATGACTTGTCATTGAGGGAGAGATGGGCCGCCCAAAAAATAAGGGAGGCGGGGGTGGCCCGTCTCCCTCAAATCTGCCTGGCGTACCAGACCTTCGGGCCACCCTTGAAAGGTGACCCGGTTAGAGAATCACCTAATTATTCGGCTGCGATCGCCATAGTATCGACCGAGCAATAGGTTCGGCCAAGCTTGCCATTGTGGAATGCGACGCGACCTTCGGTCAGTGCAAACAGCGTGTGATCTTTACCAATGCCGACATTGCGACCCGGATAGAATTTGGTGCCGCGCTGACGCACGAGAATGTTGCCTGGTACAGCCACTTCGCCACCAAATTTCTTCACGCCAAGACGACGGCCAGCTGAGTCACGACCGTTGCGCGATGAACCGCCTGCTTTTTTATGTGCCATGGTTCAAAACTCCTTATTCAGCGGCTTTGGCCGGGGCTTTTTTGGCCGCTGGCTTTTTTGCGGGTTTGGCTTCAGTCGCCACGGCTGCGTCGACTGGCGCAGCGGCTTCAACAGGAGCGGCTTCTGCCTTCTTCGGTGCAGCCTTCTTTTCAGCGGCACCAACGCTCAGGATCTTCAGGATCGTGTGCTGTTGGCGGTGGCCATTCTTGCGGCGATAATTGTGGCGACGCTTTTTCTTGAAGACGATGATCTTGTCAGCCTTCGCTTGCGCGATAATTTCGGCTGAAACCAGCAAGCCATCAAGCGGCTTGATTTCGCCGCCATCACCAGCAAGCAAAACATCGCTCAGCGAAACGGTATCACCCGCAATGCCAGCCATCTTTTCAACGACGATCTTGTCTCCGGCGGCAACGCGGTACTGCTTGCCCCCTGTGCGCACAACTGCGAACATAATGTCTCTTCTTTCAAAATCCGTAATTGCGCAAGAATCGGCTCGCGAAAAGCAACCCCGCGCGGGAAAGAGGGGCGATTAGGCGGAGGGGCGGCCCTTGTCAACCATCTGCGCGGGCCTTTCGCTCCTGAAATAGCAGTATGTGAGCCAAAGAGATGCAGCACCACAGAAGTGCCAGAAGGCATGGCCTTGGATCAGGCTGTCAGGCGCACACAGGGTGAGGTTTTGATCAAGCACCCATATGCCAAAGCCAATCGCCTTCACCAGTGCGCCGAGCAAGAGATAGGGCAGGATCACGCTAGGTCGAAGGGGGCGCGCAAAGGCGATTTCCAAGATCAGCGATGTGAGCAAGGCCGCGAAAAATAGCCAGCGGCGCGATTCTGGTGAAATTAGCAGCACCGTCACAAGCGCCGCGCAAACGACAATATAGAGTGTCGCTGTCTTCGCCCGGTCAAGCCCGCAAATTTTGGCCAGCGCATAAACAAGCGTAAATCCGCTGACGAGATACATGCCGAGGACATCGGCAAACTGTCCCCAAAGCGTCAGCGTCGCATGAAGCAATACGCTGCCGATGCCGACTGTGATTGCCCCGATCCCGAACATGATCGCGCCTTCAATTGGAAAGGCGGTAGTTGCGCGCCGCGAATGCGCATCGAGCATCAGGAAAAAGCCGACGAAGACGTAGCCGAAAGATGACCAGCTATTTGATGGTTGCAGAAACAGGCTACCGATGCGGGGGTTTTCACAAAAGCAATGCGTTGTTGTGCAGGTTGCTGGCGCGAGGTCTGCATTGAATGGCTCCATTAGCGCGAGCAGGCCCCATGTGGCAGCAATGGCGATTAGCGTGAAGCCCGCAGCGCGTGAGGCATTGTTCATAGAATTTGGTGCACCACTTCCTGTGGGCGGCACAGGCGCGCACCCTTTTCGGTTTCGACAAGTGGCCGATTGATCAAAATTGGCTCCTTAACCATCGCATCAAGAATCGCATCATTGCTGATCCCCTCTGCTGTCAGGCCTAATGCTTCTGCAGGCGACCCCATGATCCGCAGGCCATCACGCGGGGTGATGCCTGCACGTTCATAAAGCTTTTTCAGCGTGCTGCGCGAAGGCGGTGCTTTGAGATATTCGATGACAGTTAGATCAACGCCTGCTGTTTCCTGAAGAATGGCCAGTGTCTTGCGCGATGTGCCGCATGCCGGATTATGGTAGATTGTGGCTTTCATTCTGCCTTTGTTTCCCATTCGCTGGATCGTCGATCCCTTCATAGCCTGTGGGGGGATCGCGTAAAGCGCTGTTTTTCTGTTGCAAATGATAACGACTCGCAATAGTTAGAGGAATGAGAATTGTTATCAATAAATAGCATCGGATTGTTGAATGCCTTCAAAATTTGCCTCGACCGCGCTCGCGCTCATCCTATTTAGTCCTGCCCCAGCCTACGCCAATGACGCTGCCGATGCGGAAGGGCGAACGATTGTCGTGACGGGCCAACTTGACGGCTACCGCGCGGTTGACAGCACGAGCGGCACCAAGACTAATACGCCGCTGCTTGATGTGCCGCAGTCGATCTCGGTGGTGACTGCGCAGCAGATCCAGGATTTGCAGATCCGCTCGGTTGCTGATCTTGTGCGCTTCATTCCCGGCGTTTCGTCGGGGCAGGGAGAGGGCAACCGCGATCAGATCACCCTGCGCGGCAATAACACGACGGCTGATTTTTTTGTCAATGGCCTGCGCGATGATGTCCAATATTTCCGCAGCTTTTATAATGTTGAGCGGATTGAGGCGCTAAAAGGTTCAAACGCCATGATCTTCGGTCGCGGTGGCGGCGGCGGGGTAATAAATCGCGTTACTAAGGTCGCCAATCTTGACGACAATCGCTACCAAACCACGGTCTCGGCCGATACATTCGGTAGCTATTATGTTGCGGGTGATGTGAACGGCACCTTTGGCAAAGCAGCTGTTCGCGTTAACGGCTTCTACGAAGACCTCAATAATCACCGCGATGCCTTTGGTGGTGAACGCTATGCCGTTAACCCGACGCTAGCTGCCGAAATTGGTACGGCCACGCGAATTGATCTCGGCTATGAATATGTCCGTGATGATCGCGTGTCCGATCGGGGAATTCCTTCTGCATTTGCAGGGAATGTGGCCAATCCGGCTGGGCCGTTGGGCGGTTTTCGCGATACATTTTTCGGCCAGCGCGGGCTTAATGATGTTGATTTTGAAGCCAGCGTTTTTAACGCCCGACTTGAATCGCGGATTACCGACAATCTGATCTTTACCGCAACGGGCCTCTATGGCGATTATGACAAGGTCTATGCCAACGTCTTTGCCGCGACAGCAATCGTAACCAACGCAATTACCGGTGCCAGGACGTTCGGTGCCGAAGCCTATATCGATCCAACTGCGCGCAAAAGCTATATTGGCCAGGCCAACTTGGAATGGCGCGTATCTACAGGGCCAATTGATCATGTTATCTTGGTTGGCGGGGAATATACCCAGCAGGATTCGGTCAATGGCCGAATCAACGGATTCCCCAACCCTGCCGTTATTGGTACATCGGCTAGCCGCCGCGCGACTGGCATCGCGCTCACCAAATCACCTGTTTTGCCAACATTTTTCTTCGTTCCGGGGCGGTTGGGTAACGATAATCGTAGCTTCGTGAGCGACCTTGAGCAGGTATCAGCCTATGCGCAGGATCAGATTAGCATCGGCGAAAGGATCGATCTGATTGCTGGGCTGCGCTATGATCGGTTTGACAATAAAATCACTAACCGTTTTGCTTCGCCGACGCCTCTGGCTGTCACCCGTGTTGATGATCTCTGGTCTCCGCGTATCGGATTGGTGTTCAAGCCAGTGCCGGCAGCGTCGCTCTATGTTAGCTATTCGCGCTCATTCCTGCCGCAATCGGGCGATCAGTTTTTGAGCTTCAACGCAACGG
>JBBTEI010000028.1:0-86372 GCA_038042405.1 Pseudomonadota bacterium | reverse complement strand
GTGCGACAATCTGCCCCTTTACGCGGCGATGCTTGGCTTGAAGTGCGTATAGGACTTGGGGTTCGGCCATACCCGTTATTACCCGCTGATACCCGGATTAGGCTAGGCAGGCGTTGGTGCGTTTGCTACATAATGCCGGTCGATCGCATTGGAACTGTATCCTTTGTAGCTTTAACAGGCCGAAATCTGGCTGTGGGGTATCTGCTATAACGCGGGCGCTCTGGTTGAGCGGGTCGGTGAGGTATGGCAGCGGCATGAGATCATAAGACGATCAAATAGGACAGCGGTTTTTTTGGGTAGGGTTTTAGTTTGAGTGTGTTGGATTGCGTGGCGAGAGGACGGGCGGGTTTTATGCAGGGACTGCAAAAGCTGCCGTGCCGAAATGCAATAGAAACTAGACGTTTGTTCATTAGTATTGCTATCAAAGCGAAATGTCGGATGAGTGGCTAAAAATATTTGATGAGTTTGCTACGAAAGTCGTTAGCAAAACAGACAAGGCTAAGGGAGCCTATGTCGTTAATGCGGAGCAAAAGGCCGCGTTGATGGCTGCAGGTATTTCTCCAACCGATGGCCCCTCTGATCGAGTTTTGCGAATTGGCATCCTTGGCACTGAAAATGGCCTGCTAGAAGTTTCATACTATAATTCCATTCGCAAAGGCGCGGGGCGAACGCCAGAAACAAGAATAGGAAAAGGCATCGTTGCTTGGGTCGAGATTGGCGACTTGCTGACGATTGGCCGGATTGGAAATGAGACGTTCTTTGCCAAGGAAAAGCGCAACGCAGCAGCGCCTATGCCTGACGAACTCGGGCGACAGTTGGCACGATCGGTTAATCCAGCCAAAATCATCGCCAAAGCTAAATTGAGAGTAGGGCCACCGCCAAAGCGAACGCGGCAAATCAATGATTTCGTTCGCGATCCCTATATCGTGGCAGCGGCCTTGGCGAGGGCGCAGGATCAATGTGAAATGCCGAATTGCAAATCGCAGCTGTTCCAAAGAGACGACGATCGCTCATATCTCGAAGTCCATCACATTCTGCCGCTTGGCGAGGGTGGAGACGATACTCTGATCAACGCCGCTGCGCTTTACCCTTCATGCCATCGCGAGCTTCATTTTGGGAAGCTGCGCCTAAATAAGCGCGAGTTGCTGAGGCGTGCCATTAGCGCAAAGCCGATCTGAAATTGCGAAGTTAACCCTCAAAATGTCAGCAGGTTTCCAACTCTCGCTGTTGGTGATCAACTATAGCCGAATCAACACGGTTTCGCGAATTGGCAACCGCAGACTGAATATGTGGCTTCATCGCTTGCGCTAAAAACTCCACAACAGGCACAACGACGGCATTTCCAAACTGACGGTAGGCTTGCGTATCGGAAACGGGGATGTGCCAAGGCCGTCCGTTACGCTCAAATCCCATAAGTCTAGCACATTCCTGAGGAGTAAGCCGCCTTGGGCGTTGATTTGGCTGTTCGATGAGAATTTCCGAACCATCTTTGTGATATCGAGCAGAAAGGGTTCGCGTAACATCATCTGGGCCACACAAGCCGAAACCGAAACCATTGCCTGCGGCGTTATGCTTTTCCTTATAGCCCTGCAAATAGGCCCAAAGTTTGGGAGTCAGCGTATATTTAGGGTCAACGTCTTCATGGCGATGGAGAATGCTCTTGAGTTTAGGGCCTTCGTTGACGTCGGGGAGTTTAAGGCTCACTAAGTCAAAAGCGGTTGGCTCCTTAAAGCCAATAATGAAAATGCGCTGTCGCTTTTGAGGCACCCATGCCGCAGAGCTTATAACCCGCGCGTGGACGTGATAGCCTAACTCATGTTGCAACACATTCATGATAGTAGCGAATGTTTTTCCCTTATCATGAGTTTCAAGATTCTTCACATTTTCGAGCAAAAATGCAGCTGGTCGGTGATGGGCGATAATTCGCGCAGTATCGAAAAAAAGTGTCCCCTGAGTGTCGCACAGGAATCCATGTGGACGACCAAGTGAGTTCTTCTTCGAAACGCCCGCAATTGAGAATGGCTGACAAGGAAAGCCCGCCAGCAGGACGTCATGTTCAGGAATTAAACTGGGGTTGTCAGAAAATTCTCGGACATCGCCGTGCACAGGATGATTGTCTCTGAAATTTCGGCGATAGGTTTCTTGCGAGTGCTTGTCCCACTCGGACGTGAAGACGCAGTGGCCGCCTATTCCTTGAAAGCCAATCCTCAGCCCGCCAATGCCAGCGAAAAGATCAATAAAACGAAATCCTGTTTGATTATCATCTTTCGATGCTGCGGTGCTGTCTGCAAACCGCGCGATTACTTCTAGCGCTCGATAGACTGCGGCCTTCGGGGCGGTCTCGCCGCGTTCCCAGCGATAGATTGTACTCGCGGAATAGCCTAGGTCTTCCGCCACCTCTTCTACACTCATGCCAGTGCGTTGACGGAGGTCGGTAAACGAGAGATCATTCAACATTAGCCATCCTCTGGGTCAACTTTTGGCAAAATGCACAATATTGACACATATAGCAAGAACAAAAAGTGAAATTATGATTAGCCAACGTCAGCTTTCAGGCATCTCAAATTAACATTTCAACGTCCAAAATCTCGTCGTTGGTCGCCAATCATCACCACACCTCGCCCCGCACTCCGCATGGGTGCTTCGCGGCCTCATTTCCTTCGCGGTCTTCGCGTGAAAAAATGCGGTGTTGGGTTCACGCGAAGTGCGCGAAGTTAAGAAGAGCGCGAAGGGACTGCGCTGCCCCATTGCAGGTGGCCTAGAGCGATCCGCCCTAATATCCCGCCAGCCATTCGGCGCGGCGTTTCCAGATTGTCTGCCACTTCTCTACTGATGTGCCGGGAACATCGCGCGGGCCGCTTGTGAAGCGCGATCCGATTAGCCGGAGCAAGGCCCAGATGCGGCAGAGCATAAGCCCGACTGCAAGCGTTGTCGGTGACCAATGCTTGCGCATCAGGGTCACGCGGCCGCGCATGATCTTGATCATCTTTTCGGTCTGCGATGTTTCAGACGCGCCGCCCAGATGGATGATTTCTGCCGCTGGAGAAATCCCCGGCTTTGCACCCATAGCGCGTGCGCGGATGCAGAGATCAGCCTCCTCTGCGTACATGAAAAAGGCGGGGTCAAAGCCATTGAGCTGCCGCCACAGCGCATGATCGATCATCAGGAAGCAGCCCGTGACAATATCAACGTCGCGCTCGCTATCGCGCAGCCAGCCGCCATACGCCTCAGGATTGAACAAGGTTGAACGGGGGAATAGCCAGATTAGCCCGAACGCGCTGCAAAGCAGGCTCCACAGGCTGATCTCGGCCCAACAAGAAGTGGGGTTGAGGCGGTGATCGCCAAACAGCGTCCGCCCGCCCCAGATGCGCCGCGCGGGCGTGCGCTCCGCAAAATTCCAGAGCGCGTCAAGGCTGGCCGCAAATAGCAAAGTATCGGGATTGAGGAGCAGCAAGCGCTGACCCGTGGCTTGGGCTGCCGCGATGTTATTGCCGCCCGCAAAGCCTGAGTTATCAGCATGGGCAATCAAGCGCACCTGCGGGTAAGCGGAGCGGATCGCATCGACTGAGCCATCATGTGACGCATTATCGAGGAGGATCACTTCATACGAAACCGATGGTGGATATGCGAAAAGCGATGCGAGACATTCGAGTGTTGTCACGCGGGTGTTATAGTTGATGATCAAAATCGATAACGCAGGCCCACCGACAGGCGCATCCGCCAAGGAGAACATCAATAGGCCCGCGATGAAAACAGCGACGGCAATGTTCGCACAATGATATAGAGATCGAACATAACCGACCAATTTTCGATATAATAGAGATCATGTTCGAGACGGCGGACGAGCTTTTCCTCGGTGTCGGTTTCTCCGCGCCAACCGCTCACCTGCGCCCATCCGGTCATCCCCGGCTTCACCTTATGTCGTGCCGCGTAAGTCGCGACGACTTCGCCGAACAGCCTATCTCCTGCGCGGGTTGAGGCGGCATGCGGGCGCGGGCCGACAAGCGACATTTCGCCGCTAATCACGTTGAATAGCTGCGGTAATTCATCAAGGCTTGAACGGCGCAGAAACCGTCCGACGCGTGTGACCCGCCGATCGCCGGGTTGCGCTTGCTTGATCGCATCGACCTCTGACATTTCCTCGTACATCGAACGGAATTTCCAGATATGGAACTTACGGTTATTGAATCCTTCGCGCGGTTGGCGGAAGAATATAGGCCCTCGGCTATCGAGCTTGATTGCAATCGCTACAAGCAGCAGAACGGGCGCAAGCAGCGCAGTAAAACTGACACCCAGAACAAAGTCTTCAACCTTTTTGATGATCTGATCCAGCCCCGAAATGGGCCGCTCAAACAGCGTCATGACTGGCAGATCGCCAAGCATCACAAGCGGGCGCTGTGCAAAAGCAAAGCTGGCCAAATCCGGAGCAAGGCGAATGCGGATCGGTGTTATCGCAAGTCGCCCAACGACCTCTTGCAGCCGGGATTCTGCAGACCAAGGGAGCGCCACGATCACCTGATCAACCAAACCAAGCCGGATCGCCTGAAGTAATCCCTCCAAATTGCCGTTAAGCGCTACCTCATCCTCGCTCGCTTCGAGTCTTTCATCGGCGCGGTCGTCAAAAAAACCAAGCAGATCGATCGTAAGTTTTTGATTACCAACAATATAGTGGGCAAGGCGTTGCCCCTGCGGCCCCGCGCCAAAGATTGCAACACGTTGGTTAAAAACTCCACGCCGCTTAAGCCGCCGCAGCCATATCGTCCCGCCGGCACGGATAACGCAAAGCGCCAGCCCACCACCAAAAAACCAGAGAATTCCCCAAGCCCGAGAATAGGTGTCCGAAATTTTGAAGAGAAATCCAACTGTGAGCATGAACATCGCGGTGGCCGCCCATGCTGTTAGCACACGTCCCCAAGCTTGGCGCATTGAGAAGCGGACATCGACATCATAGACGCCAGTTACATCGGCAAGTGCGGCATAGAATAACGAGCCAATGAAGATCGCGTTGAAATAAGCGCGCGCAATATCCGGCGACGGGTTGTTGAGGATGAAGGCCGCAAGGATCGCCGCCGTCAGTGCAACGGTCGCAATTTCGGATATACGCAGCAGTAATGAACTAATTTCAAACAGTGCCGGGGTTGGCTGCACGTGATTGGCGCGCGCAGTAAGCGCCGGGTCAAGACGCGTCTCCGATTGCTCGCCCTGTGTACGCACATAAATCGGTGCTGGGTTTGGCTTAGACATGGTTCAACTTGCGATACTCAGCGCGCCAGTTGCTGCGCGACCCGCGTTCCCACGAGCGCGGGCAACCCCTGCCTCGGCATCGCTTCAATCAACTGCGCTACAAAACGTTGATTGACCGCAAATCCCGCATTGGGGGTAGCTTCAAGATTTGAAACGCGCACCAATATCCCGTCCGGGATAATTCCCTGAAACGCAGTGCGCAACTTGGCTACGCGCTGATCTTCGCCACTTTGAGGCAGATATTCGCCAATGCGCGTCCAATAAGCGACATGTTCGGTGCGCAGTGCTGATTGCGCCGTTAGCTGACGTGCCGGAATAACTGCACCTTTCGCCAAACCAATATCAACTGCTTTGCTCTCTATCACTGCAAAGCCAAAGGCAGGATAGCAGACTTCAGGCCGGTGAAGCTGAAGCTGGTCGCTTTGCGTATCACCATAGGCAAATAGTGCCATCACCCCAGTGCCATCGCTTTGGTTGACAAATACCCGACTGACCGTTTGTGCGTAGAGGCGCGCAGCAAGGCTATCGTCGCTTTGCGGGACAACCACACTGTCGGAGGGAAGTTCAGCCCACGCACCGAAAGAACGCGGGATGAGATCCTCAAGCTTTGCTTTGCCAAGCAGCGACATGCGCTCGCGCGGCGTTGCTGCATAGGCAGCCCCTGCGGTTAATGCGCAAGCCCCACCAATCAAAAATTCACGCCGCGACGTCATATCGATTTCCCCATCAAGCGGCGGCGAATCGGAGTCATCGCCTTATCAACAGCAAAAATACTAAGGAGTGCGACGACAAACATAATCATCCCTGCCGTCGAATGCAGGAAGCCCTGCGCTGCAGCGTTGCCAAAGTGATAGGTGATGAGGACAAGCAACAACACACGGACGAGATTGGCCAACAGCGCGGCCGGAATGATCCATACGAATAGCAACAATGAATAGCGCCAAGACGCATTGTGGAGAATATAGATATAAAACAGGCTAATTGCGGTCAGGCTGACAATCGAGTTGAGCCCGGCGCACGCATCCTCGACGAGCAACTGATATTGGGCCACCACCAGCGTCACACCCTGGCTAGCGATTGGATAACCAGCCGCATCAAGCAGCGTAGTAGCACTATAGGTAATATAGCTTTTGAGCGGTGCCGTGATTCCGTCGATAAACCAGCCCGGCATCGGCACCACAAAGCCGAGATAAAGGATCGGGAACCAGAATCGTCGCAAAACAGCAAAGCCTAGATAGAGATAAGCAACAGCAATCAATAGGCCGATAAATGCAGCAATTTCGACACTTAGGAATGAAAACGCGCGGCCAAAAGCATAGATCGCCAAAAACACGATTATCGCTATGCCTGCGATAAACGAATTCCCAAGGCGCTTGAGCGGGGCGATTTCGGGCCAAGCCTGATAAAGCAGCCATATGGCTGTCGCCAAAACAATTGGCCCATGAACGCCGGTATCAACCGTCCATGCCTCTTGACCTAGCCTGATCAGGCTGGGGATGCCGAGCAGTGCAAGGCCAACCCACAGCGGCCAGCGCGACTGGAGCACATCACGCCATTTTGCTTTCGAAGCCGCCGCCAGAGTGCTGATCATCATGTCCATGGCCACCTTGGCCTAAAAATCGTTCAATACGGTGCCAATGACATTTGACCGATCCGCGCGTAGCAAATTGGTGAGCGTTGTAACGTCTTTGACGTGTGATTTGTGCTTACGCGCTACTACCAGACTATATCCAGCAACGGTTGCGACGCGCTGCGCATCGGTACAGCGGCTTGTTGCCGTGGTATCAAGGATCGTTAGCTCAAATTCGCGGAGCAATTGATCCATGAAACCTTTAAAGCGCGTTCCGGCAAGCAATTCCTGAGGATCTGTTCGCAGGCTTCCTGCGGTGATTACCGAAAGGAAAGGAAGCGCTGTTTCCTGCAAGATAGCATCAATCGGAATGTCAGGATCAGCGAGATAATCTGACAGCCCGATCGCATTTTCATCAAGACGGAGCATATTTGCGATCTTGGGCGTACGCAGATTGGCGTCCACAACCAAAGTTTTTACCCCAATTTGGGCCATCGCAGTCGCCAGATTTGCAGCGACAAAACTGCTCCCGGTATCTTCGGTTGGCGAACAGATAGCGAGCGCACGCCGCCCTTCACGAACATGCTGCGCCATAATCCGCGTGCGCAAACCGCGAATGGCCTCAGCCTCGATACTGTCAGGCGATTCCAGAATGACAAGCGATTCGAAGGCCGATTCGATCACGTCACCATCACTAGCAGATGCCTCGTTAGTATAAACGGGTTCAGATCCTGACGCCGAAATCGGCGTCGCTGACTTAACATCAATCACTTCAATATCGCTCACGCCGAGGCCTCCGCCAACTGTCGCTGCCTACGATCAGAAATTCGCAAGCGAATGCTGCGCGCAAAACGGCGATACCAACTATCATAATTGTCGGGCTGCCCAATAACCGCAAAAACCGGCGCTTTGGCGGCATATTCCAGATCCTCATCACAACGAACACGGCGACCAAACAGTTCGATCAGCAGTGCTAGGCCAACACCAAGTGCAAGACCAAAACCAATCGCACCGAAAATGATCAAAGGCACTTTGGGCGAGCTTGGCGAATCGGGCACGGTCGCTTCACCGAGCGGCGTAATCGTCGTTTCAGAAGTACTTGCTTCTAGCTTGAGCTGAGCCGCGCGCTGAGCAGCCCGCAAATATTGATCGCGTTTCACATCAATGTCGCGGTTCATCTGTTCCAGTTTGCTGAGTGTTTCGCTCTGGCCAATCACGCGGTTTTTCTGGGCGTTGTAAGCCGAATCGATCTGCGCCACGGCTGCACTTGTTGATGGCCCATTACGGTAGGCGGCAATTGCCGCATTTTCACGCGCAACCAAACCTTCAACCAAAGTCTTTTGACGTTGGAGCGACTGATAGGTCGGGTGATTTGGGCCAAGTGTTTCGGCGGCCTGTGCAATCTGCTGATTGATCGTTGCAAGCTGGAGTGTAGCGCCGCCCGGCGGGGCTACAGCTGCGCCGGGCCCGCCCTGAAGCGCGGTCGCTGCCTGCGCAGATTGCGTGGTAAGTTGCCCCAGTTTTGCAGTTTCAACGTCTAGTACGGCACCGCCCTGAAGCGCAATGCCGTTTGCCTTGGCATATTTAGCACGATCACCTTCAGCAGAAGTCAGCGTAAGCTTCGCCTTTTCAGCCTGTGCACTATACCAATCAGCATTGCGCCCCGCCGTCTCACGCCGAACATCAATTGTGCTTTCGATATAGACCTCGCGAATCATCGTCGCAATCCGCCGTGCAATATCCGGGGTAGCCGAGATATATTTTATCTCGATAATATTGCTCGGCTCAATTACCTGCGCCGACGTCACCTCAAGGATTTGCTGAGCTAACCAGCGGCGGATGTCGGTGCCCTTGCCATCAGTAGCGCGTGCATATGCGGCGATCAGTTGCGGCTCATTGGCCCAGCCTAGCTTATCAACTACGCGCCCAGCATTTTGTTCGTCTTCAATAAGTTCGGTCTGCGTTTTGACGAAGGCGCGGTAACCGCTGCCGATTGCGATTCCCGTTACGGGATCGGGAGTAGTGGTATCAAGCATTACTCGCGCCGTTGCCTCATATTTCTTGGGCAGAATTTGCGACATGATGAGCGCAACCATGAAACAGCTTAGCAAAGCCGCGAGCACAATCCCGCGACGTGCCGCCAAAATTCGCAAAAATTGTATAAGACTCATAACCTAAGTTCCTTGAAACGATGTGGTTACGCTCAAAATGAGCGCTGTCCTACAACAACGACGTCATCCGGCAGGATGGGCTCATCAAGAGCAAGCGACGTTTTCTTACCATCACGGTACACGCTGATCTTCTTTTCAGACCCTGCCGCACCAAGCCCACCACTGCGCGCAATCGCTTTACGAAGCGTCAACTTGTCGCGGAGCGGATAAACCCCCGGAGAGTTGATCTGGCCATAGATATAATATGTCTCCGCTGGCGGAACATAGACTTTATCACCCGGTAAAACAAAAGGATCATCGGTGGCATCGCCGGTTGCGAGCTTTTCAAACGGGAGTTTGAGTTCTCCGCCCTTTTCACGCCGGACAATCACAAAATCAGCACCGTCGCCGCGTATGCCACCAGCACGCGCCACAATTTCCGATACACGGTACGGCCGGTCAACGGGCTGCAAGCCCGGCTGAGCGACGGCACCGAGAACAATCACATAGCGGCTGGCGAAGCCTGCGATTTCAATGCTGACGATCGGATTTGAATAATATCCTCCCGCCTTGAGCACCCCGGCTATCCGTTTGGCAAGCGAGACCGGCGTGTCACCGGCCACTGCTGTGCTACCAACATAAGGTAAAACAATTGTGCCATCGGCGCGTATCCGTGACCGCGTTGTAAACTCCGGCTGACCAAGCACCGAAACTTCGACGACATCATCGGGGCCAAGAACATAGCCCGCGTTGGCGTTGTTGGCGTCAGCCTTTGGCGCTTCCTGAGCCGCTGCAACCGCCGCTGGTTTGGGGGGGGCTATGGGTGCAGTCGTCTGCGCAACGGCTGCGCCGGTCAATGCGCCCAACGAAGCCATTGCCGAAACTGCGATCACCAAATTTCGAAATGATCGAGCGCGAATATTCATAACTACAAACCCCATTAAAAAGCACCTAGATATTGAAATTGACGCCGAGCGAAACTGTCGATGCATCATAATCAAAAAAGCGAGCTTGTGACCGACGTGTAGATTTTGTGCCGTTGAGCGAAAAACTGATCGGCCCTGCTGGTGAGAAACGAATACCACCAAAAAGCTGTGTCGTCCGGTCATTGCTGCCAAGCAAGTTGGGCTGAAGCAGTGGGGAATCGCGCAACTTACGTCGATTACGCGCTGCTCCTGCCGTCAAAACGACACGAGGATTAAGAATATAGCTGGCGTTGATGTTATAGCTATCATTAACGGTAAAGCTAACATCAAGCTGGTTCGATTGCTGAACTGAGCGCGAAAAGCCGATAACGACCTGAAGCGGGTCACTTAATTGCGCAGTCAAATCGGCTGATCCCGATATCCCGCTAAACCGGCGCGTCCCTGCAACAGAGGGCTCTGCAACAGTATAGCCAAGTGAGATATTACCCTTGAGACGTTCGCCTATTTCACGTTGAAGGCGAACTCCGCCGGTATATACCCCGACCCGCTCATTTACATTTGGCCGACCGGTAAACGCGCCGCGATTGGGATAGTTACCACGACGATAATTACCGAAAAGCGACAGCTCGCCAAGCGTTGGGTTTACATAGCCAACCGAGACACCAACCGCCGTCGAATTAAAATTGCCGATCTTACGGAAAAACGAACTATTTTTGACGATGCTACGTTCAAAGGTAACCCCCGGCTTCAAACCGATAATACCGCCGCATTTTAAACCGCTTGAGAAGGTCAACCGCTGTTCGCGGTTACGCAGGCGGAAATCAGTGACAGAAAAAAAATCAGCAAGATCACTTTGCTGGCGCGAAAAAGCGAGGCCGATATCAGGCTTGCAATCGGCACCAACAGCCAAGTTGGCTTTCGCGGCGAGATTGATACGTTCGCGCTCCAAACGACTATTGCGGCGATAGAAATCATAGCCGACGCCGCCAAGCAGAGTGAGTTTTTGACGCCCAACCGGCTGAATAATATCGACATTGAGCGACGGCGACAGGCGAAAATCATCGCGGGAAAAACCGGGCGGTGAAGGAAAGGCGTCAGGCTGACGAAGCACATTATCTTCGTAAGATTCCTGGACACTTACGAAAACGCCTATGTTTCTAATCGCATCGCTCTGAGCAAAGGCCGAATGCGCGCAAATTGGGAGCAGCGCAATAACGCTCGCAGCGAGTTTCAAACTCAAAATCCTTCTCGCGCAGAGTAAGCTGGCGTTGTCGTAAAAAGGCGTTGAAAGCCCATGTGACAATTGCGAAGACCTTTCAAAGCCAGCAATCCGGATAACCAAATCTGTTTCCTCGCAGCCCGGGTGAAAACCTTACAAAACGCCATGATAGTGACATTTTTCGATATCTAGCCCTATCGCTCCTTGTACCCAATGCCAAGAGCCGACGTGGTGAAAACGCGGTTAACCCCCGAAAAGGGCTTGGAGGTGGCCGCAATTTAGTTGATCAAGGGGGGGGGAAAGGTTCATGAGCGCGGTGAATTCAACATGGACATCGTCAATCCGGGTTTTTGTTTGAGCTTGGGGATACAAAGGAAGCGAACATGGAAACGCCCTATGATTGGCTAACAGTAGCAATTTTTGCCGGATTGATCGTCATTTTCTTGCAACGATCAGTTGGCGATGACGAGGTGGCCGATTCGATTTGGTCTTATCTGCCACCGTCAATTGGCTGTGCAGTCGCCAACCAGATCGGCAATAGTGCCATCAAATCTGAGGACGTTTTATATCATGGCATAGCGATCCTGATGATCGCTGCTGTGGTGGCCTATATCATTCTGATCATAAAACCGTTTCCGGCGCGGCCTCAAGATCGTTAAATCGATCCCGCAAGTGCTGGTATAACATATTTAAGGGGTTGTTTGTGGTATTGAAAGAAAAGATAGGCGCGATGTGGTCGCGATTTTTTGCAAAGGACGACGAAGGTTTGCGTCGTCGACCAATCGCTATACAGTGGCCAGCAGCGCAGAAATCGATCGAGAAGGTTTCTGGCGAGGCGTCTTTTCCGCGT
Source organism: Pseudomonadota bacterium (assembly GCA_038042405.1). Taxonomy (GTDB): domain Bacteria; phylum Pseudomonadota; class Alphaproteobacteria; order Sphingomonadales; family Sphingomonadaceae; genus Aquisediminimonas. The sequence goes on along the minus strand of JBBTEI010000028.1, from coordinate 74,413 downwards.
TTTCGCACCTCAACGCTTAGCGAGAGTGCCGTACGGGCCGAAAGTGAGGCGCTAGCACGTACCCGAATTGCGCTCCGAAGTGTGTTTACACCGGCCCAGCCAGTCACTGATCGGCGGATGTTCGCTGGACGGCTTAAAGTGCTCTCGCGCCTGATCGAAATTATTGAAGACCGGCTTTCGCATGTGGTCATTTTTGGCGAGCGCGGCATCGGCAAAACCTCGCTTTTGCACATCCTCTCGGATCTGGCCGAAGAGTCGCGCTATGTTGTACTCCACGGCACTTGTGGGGCTGGATCGCGCTTTGACGAGATGTTCCGCAGGCTGCTTGAGTCAATCCCGCTGCTTTATCTCAAGAACATATCGCCCACTGGCCCTGAGGTCGAAAGCGGCGCAACCTTTGCCAGTCAATTACCTTCAGGTGCCTTTGATGCGCGCGAGTTGAGCGATTTGCTTGCGCAAATTGCCGGCATCCGCGTGTTGATCATTCTGGACGAATATGACCGGCTCGAAAATGAACAGTTCCGCCAATATACCGCAGAGTTGATTAAGAATCTCTCGGATCGCGCGGCACCCGTGCAATTGGTAATCGCTGGGGTATCATCAAATCTGCACGAGCTGATCGGTTATATCCCCTCAATCCGCCGCAACGTCATTGGCCTGCCGCTACCACATCTGACATCGGAAGAAACCGAAGCGCTGGTTGCACTTGGCAACAGCGCGGCCGGAGTAACATTTGGAACCGACTCGGTTGCAATGATCCATTCCCTGGCGAACGGATCGCCTTATGTAACGCGCCTTATCTGCCATCATGCCAGCGGAATTGCGCTTGATGGCGGTCGCACCAACGTGGTCATTGATGATATCATCGCGAGCCTTGACCGGATGGTTGAAGAGGCCGAAGGGCGGCTTGCCTATGCGCCGGCGCAGCGCGTCCGCCATCTTGAAGTTGGCGATCGTGGCGCTGTTCTCGGGAGCATCGCACGGATTGCGTCAACCCCGGATGGCTGGTTCACACGATCTGACTTGTTGCTTGGTGAAGGCGGCGGCGCGGCCATAGAGATGGTTGAAAAAACGCTTATCCCGGCAAGCCTTGTTGAATTGGGCGGCACTGATCCTGAACCGCGCTATAAATTTATTGACGAAGGCCTGCCCAATTATCTCTGGTTGATGGTCGCACGTAACCAGATTCAGGCAGGGGCAATCCGGTCAGCCGCATGATGGCGGGATCGCCAGTCGCAAGCATTATCATTCCGCATCTCAATCAGCCGGATGCGTTAGTCCGCTGTCTGGCTTCACTTGAAGCGCAAAGTTTTGATGACGCCGCAGTTGAAATCATCGTGGTTGATAACGGTTCGCGCGAACCGCTAGATGAAATTGCCCGCCAGTTTCCCAATGTTAGCTTTCTTGAACAATCCGAGCCAGGGCCAGGGCTTGCGCGCAATGTCGGTGTGGCCGCCGCTAGGACTGATATACTGCTGTTTATTGATGCCGATTGTCGCGCCCACCCGCAGTGGGTGCGCAGCGCTGTCGCGGCGCTCAATGCCGCTGAGATTATTGGCGGGGATGTACAGATTGATATCGTTGACCCTGTGCACCCCACCGCACTTGAGGGTTATGAAAGCGTATTTGCATACCGCCAATCGCTTTACATTTTACGCGAAGGTTTTTCGGGTACTGGCAACCTCGGGATGACGCGCGCTATGTTCAATTCGGTCGGGTCATTTGGCGGCATAGGTATCGCTGAAGACCGGGACTGGGGCCAGCGCGCGCGCTGCCTTGGCCACATCACACGCTATGCGCCTGAAATGATCGTCTATCACCCGGCGCGCAAAAGCTTTGACGAACTTGCCGAAAAATGGCACCGCCATATCGCGCATGATTTGGCCAAACATCGTAGCGAAGCCGGCTCCATGCTTGGCTGGCGGATGCGAGCGTTCGCGATGATCGCCTCAATAGGCCCGCACAGCCTGACGGTACTGCGATCCCGACGCCTTTCTGGATTTCGCAACCGCATAAGCGCGATTGGCTTACTCACGCAAATTCGCTGGTTTCGCTGCGCCGAAATGCTGCGTCAGGCGCGCGCCACTGGTAACCGTGCCGCCAGTGGATGGAATCGCTAGTTTAGGCCGCTGGCCGCCACGTAATCACGCGCCAGACATAGGCGACAATAATTCCACCGATCACAACAAGCGAAATCGGCCCAACAAAATCTTCGATATTGCGGAAATTCCGGCCAAGCAACCAGCCAGCACTTGCCAAAAGCGCCGTCCAGCCCGCCGTTCCAATCGTTGACCATATCAGAAACGTCGATTGCTTCATCCGCAGCAGCCCCGCCGGGATCGACATCAGCGACCGCAGCGTCGGTAGCATCCGCCCAATACACACGATCACGCCGCCGTAGCGATCAAACAGCACTCGCGCACGTTCAACTTCGGGCCAGTCGAGCGTTAGCCAGCGACCATAGCGCTCAATCATAGTCTTCAGCCGGTCAATCCCGATCAGGCGTGCGACCAAATACCAGAAATAATTGCCGAGCATTGCGCCCGAGGTGCCCACGGCAATCACAATCGGGAGCGACATCTTGCCTTGCCCCGCGTGCATCCCGGCGATGGACATTATCACTTCGGATGGAACGGGTGGAAACACAGTTTCGATAAACATGAGCATCGCAACGCCCCAATAGCCTGTTTGCTCAACGAAACTGATAATCCATTCGCTCATGCGGCGAGTCTGGCTTCGATCGCATCCCAGATCATTGCAGGTGTATCAGTGCCATTATAAGTATCAATCGCGACAATACCGGTCGGTGAAGTCACGTTAATCTCGGTCAGCCATTTGCCGCCGATCACATCGATACCGACGAAGAGCAGCCCGCGCGCCCTAAGCTCAGGGCCAAGTGCTTCGCAAATTTCCTGCTCCTCCGGTGTGAGCACACTTGCCTCAGCACGCCCTCCGGCGGCAAGGTTGGAGCGAATTTCACCTTTTCCGGGCAGACGGTTGATCGCCCCTGCAACTACGCCGTCAACCAACACAATCCGTTTGTCGCCCGCCGCCACTTCCTTCAGAAACGCCTGAACCATGAACGGCTCGCGCCACACTTCGCCGAAGAGCTCAGTGAGTGCCGCTAGGTTGCTGCCATCGGCCCCGATTTTGAACACTGCCGAACCCGCGTTGCCGTAAAGCGGCTTGACGACGATATCGCCGTGTTCCGCCTGAAACCGCCGCACCTCAGCGAGCGAGCGCGTAATCAGTGTCGGCGGCATGAAGCGCGCATAATCAAGCACGAACAGTTTTTCAGGCGCATTGCGCACGCTAGCCGGATCATTGAGCACCAGTGTCTCGCCCGCAAGCCGCTCAAGCAAATGCGTTGCAGTGATATAGCCTAAATCAAATGGCGGGTCTTGTCGCATCCAGACAACATCAACATCGCTGCCGAGATCGAGCGTAACACTATCGCCAAAAGCAAAATGATTGCCAGCCACGCGCTGGACTGTAACCGGGTGCGCATTCGCAGTCAGCCGTCCATCGCAGTATGTCAGATCCTCAGCACCGTAGTGGAACAGTGTGTAGCCCCGCGCTTGGGCTGAAAGCATCAGCGCAAAGGTCGAATCGCCTGCAATATTGAGGCTTTCCAGTTTATCCATTTGAAAGGCAACGCGCATCGCCTAACCAGCACACCAGTGAATATCAACGGGCGTTTCAAGCCCAACAAGGACGCGCCCGATTGGCAGGGGTGAGCTATCACCCTCCTCAATTGCACTTTCGAGCAGCGCGCGCTTCTTGTCGCCGGTTAGCACTATGACAATCGATTTGGCGGATTGGATCGAGGCTTTGGTCAGTGTCACGCGCGCGACGGGCGCATCCTTTGGCATTGGATCAGGCATCACACCCACCGCCTTGCATTCGGGCGGCGCATTCAGCGCATCATCAAGATCGGGGCCATTAAAAATCGACGCAGTATGCCCGTCCTCACCCATGCCGAGCCAGATCAGATCAAGTGGCCAGTGAAAATCGCTGATCCGTGATGAGGCGGCACTGCCTGCAAGCTTATAATCGGCCGCCTTATCCGAAATGATCGGAACAACGCGCGCGCCTTTGGGCAAAAAAATCTTTGCAAGCATCGCCACGTTGGACAGTGGATTATCAAGCGCGACAATCCGTTCATCAGTCGGGATGATTGTGACATTTTTCCATGGCAGCTTGGCCTGCGCGAGCTTTTCGAGGATTGGCCTAGGAGTTTTGCCGCCCGCAAGCGCGATTACCGCCGAACCGCGCGCGTCAATCGCGCTTTCAATGATGAACGCGACATCGCCCGCCACGGCACCTGCAAGCTCGTCAGCGTCTTCATAGTCCCACCATTCGGCTTCAATCATCTGTATGGCTCCGGTAAAAATTCGTTGCCGCGCCATGCACCGCCTTTGCTTAGGCTTCAAGCCTCCAGCTCAATATCCCAGTAGAGCCAGTCGCGCCAGCTTGTGTGGAGATAGTTGGGTGGGAAGCGGCGGCCCTGATCCTGCAATTGCCAACTGGTTGGACGGATTGGCGCAATATGGAGGCTCATATGCGCTTGCTTTGGCGTCCGTCCGCCTTTTTTGAGGTTGCAGGGTGAGCAAGCAGTGGCAACATTCTCCCACGTCGTTCGCCCGCCCTGAGCGCGAGGCACGACATGATCGAAGGTCAAATCCTTGGGGCAGCCGCAATATTGGCAGGTAAAGCTATCGCGCAAAAACAGGTTAAACCGCGTGAAGGCAGGATATTGCGATGGCTTCACATATTGTTTGAGCGCAATCACCGAAGGTAGCTTCATCGCAAAATTGGCGCTGTGCACCTCGCGGTCATATTCCTCAACAATATCAACCCGGTCAAGAAACACTGCTTTGATCGCATTTTGCCAAGGCCAGAGCGAGAGCGGATAATAGCTAAGTGGCGTGTAATCGGCGTTCAGCACCAAGGCCGGGCAACCGTCGGGATGGCGGATGAGGTCTGGATGATACATAATCGATTGACACCCTTGCTACTGTTGTTGCTATCGCCTTTTCAGATTACAGATACATGACAGCATTTTCGGTGACTCTTGGTCAAGCAATGATTTCATGTTGCACGTAATTAGCCGGTTTGCGCCCAGTCCAACCGGACGGCTCCACCTTGGCCATGCGTGGTCAGCGCTATTAGCGCATGACGTCGCGCACCGCACAAACGGGGGGTTTTTGCTGCGGATTGAGGATATTGACCAAACCCGTTGCCGCCCCGAATTCATCGATGCCATTTATGAGGATCTGCACTGGCTCGGACTGACATGGGATGATGAAGTGATGATCCAGTCAGAGCGGATGGAAATTTACCGTGAGGCGTTGACGCAATTGGATGCGTTGGGCGTAATGTATCGCTGCACCTGCACGCGCGCCGAAGTTGGCGAAGGCCGCTACAAAGGCACTTGCCGCGCCCTTGGCCACACCGAAGGCACATGGCGGATCGATATGGCCAAAGCCGCCGCCCTCACCGGCCCGCTGCACTGGTATGATCGCGATCAGGGATGGGTAAGTGCTGATCCAATCGCGCAAGGTGATGTCGTCCTCGCGCGGAAAGATATTGGCACCAGCTATCATCTCTCGGTTACCATGGATGACGCGGCGCAGGGGATTACCCATATTGTGCGGGGCCGGGATCTGTTCAGCGGAACGCATATCCACCGTCTTTTGCAAGCGCTGCTCGGCCTGCCAACACCCCAATATCAGCACCACCCGCTGATCGCAGGATGCGATGGCACCCGACTGGCCAAGAGCAAGCAATCGCCCGCGCTTGCGCTACTTCGGGAACAAGGCATCGACCCACAGATGCTCATCGAAATGATGCGCGAGAAGCGCTTTCCGGTTGGCTTTGCGTTGGCACCGCTTTAAGGACATCACCATGAATATATTCCTCACCATTTTTTTGATCGGCGCGGTAATCGCTACGGTTGTCATGCTAATTCGCGGTTTGATCGCCTTCCTGCGAACCACCGAGGCCGATCTCAACAGTGAAGACGGTGGGCCAAGCCAATCGGCACTCAAACAGAATAAAATGATGACGGGGCGCGTAATCTTTCAGGCGATCGCGATCATCATCGTCATTCTGATTCTGCTTACACGCAACAGCGGCTAAAATGGTCAAGCTCAACCGGATTTACACGCGCACCGGTGATGATGGTACAACAGGTTTGGTTGATGGATCGCGCACCCCAAAAGATGCGCCGCGCATGGCCGCGATTGGCGATGTTGATGAACTCAACGCCGCAATCGGTATGGTCGCGCTCTACTGTGACGGAGAGGCGCTGGCGCGGCTGCGGATGATTCAGAATGATTTGTTTGATCTTGGTGCCGATCTCGCCACGCCGGGCGAGGATTTTATGCCCGGCGAAATGACCTTGCGCATTGTCGACAAACAAGTGGTGCGGCTTGAAGCAGAGCTTGATTTGATGAACGAAGCACTCCGCCCGCTCACCAGCTTCATTCTCCCCGGCGGTAGCGTGGCGGGTGCTGCACTTCATGTCGCGCGCACCGTCTGCCGTCGCGCCGAACGCTCGGCAGTGATGGCGGCGCGCAGCGTTTCGCTCAATCCAGAAGCGCTTAAATACCTCAACCGGCTGTCGGACTATCTGTTTGTGATGGGCCGTGCGGTCAATGATAATGGCGCAGCCGACATCTTATGGGTGCCGGGCGCATCGCGCTAAATTCGGAGTAAATCATGAAAATTATCGGAGTTATCGGTGCCGGGCAAATGGGCGCAGGCATTGCGCAGGTTTCAGCACAGGCGGGCTATCAGGTGCTTCTCTCTGATGTTGACGGAGCGCGTGCGCAGGCGGGCAAAGACAGCATTGCCAAAGGCCTGAACCGTCTCGTCGAAAAAGAAAAAATCACCGGCGACGTGCGCGATGCTGCGCTTAATTTGATCGAGCCCGTCGCCGGATCATCGGCCTTCGCGCAGGCTGATCTCGTCATCGAAGCCGCAACCGAGCGTGAAGAAATCAAACGTGCAATCTTTGGCGATGTTGGAAAAATCATTCGTACCGATACGATCCTTGCCAGCAACACATCATCGATCCCGATTACGCGCCTTGCCCAAGCCGCGCCTGATCCCGCGCGGTTTATCGGCGTTCATTTTTTCAACCCGGTGCCTGTGATGGGTTTGATCGAGTTGATCCGGGGTCTTGCCACATCTGTGGAAACGGTGGACGCAGTGGAGGCCTGCGGCCAGTCACTTGGCAAGGCCATCGTACATGCGAATGATGCGCCGGGTTTTATCGTCAACCGTATCCTTATGCCAATGCTCAACGAAGCCTGCTTTGCGCTTGGCGAAGGTGTGGCGAGCATTCAGGATATCGACACCGCCTGCCAACTTGGCCTTAACCACCCGATGGGGCCGCTGACACTCGCTGATTTTATCGGGCTTGATACCTGTCTTGAGATTTGCCGGGTGCTCCACAGCGGCACCGGCGATCCAAAGTTCCGCCCGGCACCCTTGCTTGTCAAATATGTCGAAGCTGGCTGGCTAGGTCGCAAGACAAAGCGTGGATTCTATGATTATTCGGGAAGCGTACCCATCCCAACGCGGTGATAGTTTGGGCGTTGTTCTGGCATACGGTTCGGAAAACTACCCGCTTAAAGCGAATCGGGAGCGGCTTTGCGTACGTCGCCGTTGGGGGCCGTTGGCGCTGGCTCGGGCAGAGCAATCGACGGTGCAATGGGCGCTTCGCTTGGCCCGATGATTGCTGCGGCTTCGAGCAAATCAAGCGCGCGATAAGCCTCAACATAGCGCTTTGCCTTCGCCATCCAGTCAGCAGCGACATTGCGATTTGGAAGCCGCGCTACTTCAGCAAGCGCTTGATCGACCCGCCCTTGGGCAATTGCATCGCTCGCACGGGTCAAGCGTTCTTTAGGCGTCGTTGACGGTGCATCGGCTTGGCGGACGCTAAACAGGCTCGACAGGCTCTGCGTCACGCCATCCCACCAGCTTGCATCGGGGCCATTGCCACCAAGCGCTGGTGCCAGCGTTTCAAGTTCGGATTTGAGCTGATCGAGTGTAGCGGGCTGGCGCGCGGCGGAAATAATCATCGCCACTGCACGCGGTTGACGGGTGCCGAAATGATTGCTGAGCTGCCCTTCGACATAGCCAAGCGCGAGTCCGCGATCAAGCGCGCGGCGCGCGGCAAAGGCCAGCAGCAAGCCTTCGGCGCGCCCCGAGCTGCCCGAGCCTGCTTCGGTTGCGCGGCTCAACTGCGCAACGCGCGCTTCGAGTGCGGCAATGCGTTCATCGGTTCCGGGCAGAGGGGGCGGAAGCGTTGGCTGGATTACACCCGAGGGTGCTGACGGCGACACGGTGGCTAGTGGAGCATCGCTTGCCATAGGCGCTGCGTCGGTGCCAAGCAGATACGACCGCGCAGTCGATGAGCGCGACAGCCCCCAGATGCCCAGTGCAAGGCCCAGCAACAGCCCGAATAAGGCAATTAACAGAAAACGCCGCACCGGGCGTGCCGACGCCGCATTTGTCTGATATCCGTTATCCATTGCGATTCATCCGATCTAACAATTCTCACATAGCGCAACGGCACTATCGAGCAGCGCGGCATCACGTGGTTGTGCTGCGATGCTGACCTCCCCCCACCCTGCCCCTGCTGCGTCGGCAGCATTGGCGCTGATCGCGGCAAGCGACAGGCTTGAACGATCGAAACCATGCGCTTCGACTATCGTGGCAAATTGCTTTGCCGCACGCGCCGAATGCAGCATCACGACGCCACCGCGTTTGAGCGCCGCGAGTAGTTCGGGTGCCGGCCCAATCGCATGCGACGCATAGACGATTTGCCGCTCGACTTCCACACCGTGGGGTGTGAATGGTTGAAAATCCGCACCCGACAGGTGGAGGAGTCGGTGGAGGCCAAGCGTCGCGATCTTGCCGAGCAGCCGCTCAACATCACCGTCGCCCGAGATAATCGAAAGGAATCCCGACTCGCGGGCGGCATCGCCAGTCACATCACCGACGGCATAGAGCGGCAGATGGGTATAGCGCTGCAAATCAGGGCCAGCGAGCCGTGCGGCATTGGCGCTCGTCATCATCACGCCAACATAACGCGCAGGTTCTGGTGCATCCCAAGCAGTGGATGCGGTTTCAAACAGCGGAAAACTGTGCACCTCAAGCCCCCGCGCGCGCGCACTGGCGCTTGTCGCGCTATTGCCGGGTTCGGGCCGGACGATAATCAGAGCCCGCTTCATGCCCCAAAGCTCGCTCGAATATTGGGATGGGCGCGTTCAAGCAGTGTCGCTGCCAATCGGGCAGCGGCGGAATCATCATCGGTGGCAAACATGGCTTCACCTATCTCCTTATATTGGCCGTCGCCCGAATATATCGCACACCGCAGCCAGATTTGCGTGTTTTTGATCACCGCCAACGCGGCAACGGGTGAGCGACAATCGCCCGATAGCCCACCAAGTAAAGCGCGTTCGGCGTTCACGCAGGCAAAGGTTGGTTCATGATTTATCGCACCAAGCCAGCCGATCATATCATAATTGCACGCCAAGGTTTCTACCCCGATGGCCCCTTGCGCCGGAGCGGGAAGCATCTCTTCTATCGCAACAGGTGTACCTATATCGCCCATCCCGAGCCGTTCCAGTCCGGCTGCGGCAAGCAAGGTTGCCTTCGCTTCGCCTGCTTCGAGTTTGGCAAGCCTTGTTTGGACATTGCCGCGAAACACGCAAATCTCAAGATCGTGTCGCCGGGCAAGCAATTGGGCGCGGCGGCGCGGCGCACTTGTCCCGACGCGTGCGCCGTGGGGCAACGTCGATAGCGATTCAGCGCCAATCAGGCGATCACGGACATCCCCACGTTCAAGCATCGCCGCGATTGCGAATTCGGCGGGCCGGTGCGTTTCGACATCCTTCATCGAATGGACTGAAAAATCAATGTCGCCACTGACGAGCCACTGATCCAACTCCTTCGTCCACAATGCTTTGCCGCCCACTTCGGCAAGCGCCCGGTCAAGGATCTTGTCACCACTCGCAACAACGGGGCAAATCTCGATGAGGGCATCGTCCCAGCCATGCGCAGCCAAAAGTTGCGTGCGCACCATATGCGCTTGCACCATTGCGAGAGGGGATGCGCGTGTGCCGAGGCGCAGCGGTTTAACCGGGCGTGTGATCATCCGGCTTGTGCTAGCGCGGTTGGCGATTAGAGGGAAGGGTGATGACGCTAATCCTTGGCATTGAATCGAGCTGCGATGAAACGGCGGCGGCGCTCGTTACGAGTGACCGCCAGATTTTGGCGCACCGTTTGGCGGGGCAAGAGGCTGCACACCGCCCCTATGGCGGGGTCGTTCCCGAGATTGCGGCGCGCGCACACGTCGAGGCGTTGATCCCGTTGATTGAGGGTGCGTTGGATGATGCGGGCATTGCTCTTGCTGATGTCGATGCCATCGCGGCGACAGCCGGGCCGGGCCTGATCGGCGGGGTGATGGTTGGCCTCGTCACCGCAAAGGCGCTGTGCCACGCGGTGGGCAAGCCCCTGATTGCGGTCAACCATTTGGAAGGCCATGCTCTGTCACCCCGGCTTGCCGATCCGGCGCTCAAATATCCCTATTTGCTGTTGCTCGTTTCGGGGGGACATTGCCAGCTTTTGCTGGTGCGTGGGGTTGGCAATTATCAGCGCCTGGCAACCACGATTGACGATGCAGCAGGAGAGGCTTTTGACAAAAGCGCCAAATTGCTTGGCCTTGGCTTCCCTGGTGGGCCAGCGGTTGAAGCCGCAGCGAGGCTCGGCGATCCAAAGGCGGTGCCCCTGCCCCGCCCGCTCATTGGCAGTGACGAACCGCATTTCTCGTTCGCCGGGCTCAAAAGCGCAGTGCTCCGTGCACGCGATGCCGGGCTTCATAGCGCGCAAGATATCGCCGCATCCTTTCAGCAGGCGGTGGTCGATTGCCTGATTGACCGGACGACACGCGCACTTGGCCAGTGCGGAGATGTGACCGCGTTGGTCGTTGCGGGCGGGGTCGCGGCGAATCAGTCAATCCGGTCAGCACTTGAAGCGCTGGCCACTAAAAATGGCCTGCCCTTTATCGCGCCGCCGCTGTGGCTTTGTACTGACAATGCCGCGATGATCGGTTGGGCCGGGGCAGAGCGCTTTGCAGCCGGGTTAACAGATTCGCTTGATTTTGAAGCGCGGCCGCGATGGCCGCTTGATCCACACGCAGAAAAAGCGCGCGGTGCAGGAGTAAAAGCATGAAACTCGGGGTGATAGGCGGCGGCGCATGGGGCACTGCATTGGCGCAAGTCGCGGCCGAGGGTGGTGATCAGGTTTGGCTGTGGGCGCGCGAACCCGAAGTTGTGGCCAGTATCAATGAAACACATCAAAATCAGCTGTTTTTGGCCAATGTTCCGCTGTCACACAGCATAACAGCAACCGGGGATTTGGACGGGCTAGCCGGGTGCGAGGCGCTGCTGATTGTTACCCCCGCACAACATATGCGCGCAGTGCTTGACGCTACGTACGCTGGCAGTCGCCCGGTCATACTTTGCGCCAAAGGGATTGAGGCGGGCACGCAGTTGCTAATGTCCGAAGTCGCACATCAAGCCTGCCCTGATGCGCCGATTGCAGTGCTTTCGGGGCCAACCTTTGCGGGCGAGGTCGCGCGCGGATTGCCAACCGCAGTTACCCTCGCCAGCACTGATGCAACGCTGGCAAAGATGCTTGCCGCGCGGCTGGCACAGCCCCATTTCCGGCCCTATGTTTCAAGCGATGTCATCGGCGCTGAAATTGGTGGCGCGGTCAAAAATGTTCTCGCGATTGCATGTGGGGTCGTCGAAGGGCGCGCGCTTGGCAAGAATGCACGGGCCGCGCTGATCGCACGCGGCTTTGCTGAAATGACCCGCTTCGGGCTTGCGCGTGGGGCTTCGGCTGAAACATTGGGGGGGCTTTCGGGGCTGGGCGACCTCGTTCTGACCTGTTCATCAACGCAGTCACGCAACTTCACCCTTGGCAAAGGCCTGGGCGAAGGACGCGCGGCCGCCGAATTGCTGTCAGGCCGCACCGTTGCCGAAGGCGCATTTACAGCGCCCGTGCTGCAATTGGCGGCACAGACGGCGGGCGTGGAGATGCCGGTGGTCGATGCCGTTTGCGCGCTGCTCACGGGTGCGGCTGACGTTGATACGGTTGTCGGCCGATTACTTGCCAGGCCGCTCAGAAACGAAGGTTAAGCCTGGAGACGAAGGCGATCCAACATTGAGGGCGCGTGCTCGGCTTCATCAATGATGAAGGTCAGCAATGCCTTTTCATAGGCATCGGTTTCCCCATCACTGGCGATATGGGCCTTGAGCCAACTGGCCTCGTCGATTGTAATCAAATGGCTGTTATCGAGCGCCAGCCGCTTGGCGAAACGATCCTCCGTCTTGGGAAACAACGTCTTGAACGCTTCGGAAATTGTACCATAGCCGATCTTGTCACTCGGCAGCATCCGCCGGAAAAAGCGCCCCAGACTCGGCACATACTCGTCCAGATGCGTGTCAAACTCGACCATTTCCTCGCGTGAAAGCGGGCGGTAATCGCTGTGCGCCATCAAATGATTGCCAACGCCTTGGACAAACAAGCGCAGCCATGTTGGCGCATTATCGCCCTGAAGTGTTGCGTCCTTGATACGGAACAACATGTCGGCTTCTTCCGAACCGACGATGACCGCTCCTTCACCGCCGCCCGCAAAGATCAGACGGCGGAGCAATTCCACCTCGACAGCATCAACGCAATTTGGCCGGATGACGCCGTCGGTGCGCGTAGGGCCTTCGCCGCTGACAATGACATTTTCGATTTGGGCAATTGCATATTGTTGCAGCGCTTCAGGCGCACTTTCGGCGCGCTCGATGATGGCGACGAGCAATTCAATTTCGGTGAGCGTCGTCACCCGGCCATTTTTGTCAATACGGCTTTGCAGCCAGTTGGCGCAGCTATCATCGACAAAGCCCTGCGGCACGCATTGATCAACCAGATAATATTCGATCGCTTCAATGAAAAAATCTGTCCAAACTGGCGAATGGCTGGCCAGCGCATCATTGAGCGCGAACAAGGCATCGACCACGGGTTCGGTGATCGTCTCGTCAGTCCATACCGCATCGCGCAAAATCATAACATCGCTGTTTGTGACTGTTCCAGCCTGCATCAAGCGGGCCAGCAATTCGGTCAACTCTTCGTCCATTACAGCACCTTTTTTCAATTCATAAAGATGCCTATCACCAAGGCCTTAACAGCCGGTTGACACTAAAAATCTATTGCGATGCCTTTATATTCCCAATCGCCGTAGCGAACGGGGTCAAGCCGGTCAGGATCAGGCTCGGGCGCGCGGATCAATGGCTCGGGGGCAGGCACCGGCGGGCTTTTGGAAAGATAGTCCGGCGCTTTGACATGGGCGGGGCGTTTGTTCATCAGGGAGAACCTCGGGGTTGCACACGCAGCTTATCCTTGACTCTGCACCTTCTTAAACGGAAGCGCAATTGAGACGCTGCGTAAGTTTATTCACCTCATACTCTTGGATTGAGATTCATGCCGATTGAAGAGATTATTGGCGAGGCCGTTAAACATACCGCGCATTTTATCGGCGATATCGCGACTGACCTTGTGACTGACGCCACCACCCACTCGGCATCCAAGTTTATTTATTCTAGGCGAGTCGCACGATATTTTCACGGAATCGGGCGGCATGTGATTGCGCTTGCTACGCTAGGCCGCGTTCGTATTCCAACATCGCTACGTGTCATTCCGAAGGGTGTGAAGCCCAAGCCACGTCGAAGCGATTGGGTGGCGCTATGGGTCGGTGTAGGAATATGGGTGGCTGGCATGGCAATTTTAATTTGGGCAGTATTGCGATGAGTGTAGATGTTCCTTCAACCGAAATTGCTGGCCTTTCCGCGCGGCGTGCGGCGCTCAAGCTGCTCGATGCGGTGCTGCGCCGGGGGCAGCCACTTGAAGCATCGCTAAGCTTTGCGACGCGCGGCGTTGATAATCCGGCTGACCGGGCGCTTGCCCATGCTATTGCGAGCGAAACGCTGCGTCATTTGCCTGATCTCGACGCACTGATCGATAGCGCGACGCGCAACCGTCTCGCCGATGATTCCAAGGCGCGGCTCGTGATCCGCATCGCCCTCATCCAGGTGCTGGTGCTCGGCACGCCCGAACATGCCGCTGTTGCAACGGCGCTGCCGCTGGTCGAGGGCGGCCCGCGCCGCCTTGTCCACGGGGTTTTGGGAACGCTGCTTCGTCGTAAGGTGTTGCTCCCTGAAATGCCGGCATTGCCCCCCGAAGTGGTGGCGCGCTGGCAGAGCGATTGGGGCGATGCGATGCTTGACGTGGCAGCAACTGCACTTGCCACGCCGCCGCCGCTTGACCTTACCCTCAAGGATGCAGCCACGACCGGTGAATGGGTGGCAAAGCTGGGCGGCGAAAGCCTTGCCCCCGGCCATGTCCGGGTACCGCGCGGTACGGCAATCCCCGAGCTTCCCGGATTTGATGAAGGCGCATGGTGGGTGCAGAATATCGCGGCCTCAATTCCGGCGCGCGTACTTGGTGGAGGCGGTGGACGCACTGTGCTTGATCTTTGCGCAGCGCCGGGCGGCAAAACCATGCAGCTCGCAGCGGCAGGCTGGAATGTGAGCGCAGTAGATCAAGACCGGGCCAAGCTTGTTCGTCTGTCAGACAATCTGGCGCGGACTGGGCTTAGCGCGCACGTTGTTCAGGGGGACATATTGAAATGGCAGCCTACAGCGCCCGTTTCGGCAATCTTGCTTGATGCGCCGTGTAGCGCGACGGGTATTTTTGCGCGCCACCCCGATGTACTCCACCGCGTCCGCCCGCGTGATATTGCCGCACTTGCGCAGATACAGGCGGCGATGATTGCGCGCGTTGCGGGCTGGCTTGAACCCGGCGGAACGCTGGTTTACGCAACATGTTCGCTTGAGCGCGCCGAGGGTGAGGCACAGATTGCAGTGGCAGAGGCGGCAGGACTAACGCTCAAAAAGCTTGATAATCAAAGCATAGCACGAGGAATCGTGGCCGATCCGGGTGGCTGGATCAGGGTGCTGCCTGCCAATCATGCCGACGGCTTTTTCGTTGCCCAGTTCGTGCGCGACTAAGGCCACCGCGAAGCGCTTGCCCGTAGTCCAAACACACCCTAAAGCGGGCGCGTCATGACCCGACCTGTACTGATTGCCCCTTCCATCCTCTCTGCCGATTTCGCCCGGCTCGGCGAGGAGGTGCGCGCGATTGACGCAGCAGGTGCGGACTGGATCCATGTCGACGTGATGGACGGCCATTTTGTGCCAAATCTCACGATCGGGCCGATGGTCGTAAAGGCTTTGCGCCCGCATACAGCCAAAGTGATGGATGTGCATTTGATGATCAGCCCGGTTGATCCGATGCTTGATGCCTTTGCCGAGGCGGGTTCGGACATTATCACCGTCCATCAAGAAGCGGGGCCACATCTTCACCGGACAGTCCAGCGGATCAAGGCGCTTGGCAAGCGGGCGGGTGTATCGCTTAATCCCGCGACTCCGGCCAAAATGCTCGACTATATTCTTGAAGAGATCGACCTTGTTCTGGTGATGAGTGTCAATCCCGGCTTTGGCGGGCAGAGCTTTATCGAGAGCCAGCTCCGCAAGATCGAAAGCATTCGCAAGATGATCGATAAGCTTGGCAAGACGATTGATCTTCAGGTTGATGGCGGGGTTGACGCCCTGACAGCGCCGCGCGTGATTGCTGCGGGGGCGAATGTGCTGGTCGCAGGGACGGCAACCTTTAAGGGTGGGCCGAGCGAATATGGAGCCAATATAAAGCGATTGCGCGGTCAATGACATCGGATCGGGATGATGACGATGGCAGCGAAGAAATCCCGATTGGCAGACGGCTGGTGCGGGCACGCAGTAATGTTGGCTTGTCACTCTCGGAACGGTTTGCAGCACATTTTTATCGGCTGACGTGGCGGACACCGCTCCACGCACTCAAGTTGCGTGGACGTTACCCGCTCAAGTTGCTCGCAGTGCCAGCCGATCCCGTTAGTGGCGATGCGGCGCGCGGCGCGGCCATTATGGCGGGTACGCTTAGCTGGAACGGCGAGATCCTGCCGTGTGACGGCATCAGCTTCACTGAAACCGCGCTTTCGGCGAGCTTCACGGGCTATCTCCATCAATTTGCATGGTTGCGCGATTTGGCTGCCGCTGCACCGCGCGCTCAAGCCGCGCCTATTGCGGAGGCGCTGACACGGACATGGCTGGCGAGCAACGGTGAAAAGGTCAGCGAACCGGCATGGCGGCCCGATCTCTGGGGATGGCGAATTCTTTATTGGGCAGCACATGCGCCGCTCATCCTATCAAGCACCGATCTGGTGTACCGCTCGGCAGTCCTTAACGGGCTTGCGCGCGGCGCGCGGCATCTTGATCGCACTGCCGAAAGTGCAGCGATTGGTCTGCCACGGCTTGCCGCATGGGCAGGCGTGGTTGCGGCAGGACTGCTGATTTCTGGGAACAATCCACGGCGCAGCTTTGGTGAGGCCGGTTTAGCCAAGGCAATGGCCGCCTCGTTTACCAGTGACGGCGGCATTATCTGTCGTACACCGCGCAACCAATTTGATGCGGTAATTCTGCTTTCGATGCTGCGCGAGGTTTATGATGCACGGCGAATCGAATGTCCGGTCAGCATTACAGCAATGCTGGCGCGTGCAGTGCCCGCTTTGCAGGGCGTTACACTCGGCGATGGAGCGCTTTCAAGCTGGCAGGGCAGCCCACCTTTGGCGCGCGACAAGGTTGACGCCGTGATTGCTGCGAGTGGCGTGCGAACGCGGCCTCTGCGGCAGGCGCGCGATTGGGGCTATCAGCGGCTGTCGGCGGGCCATAGCGTTGTTGTTGTCGATGCGGCCCCTCCCCCCATCGCGCGCGTTTCGGGCGGGGGCTGCGCATCAACGCTGGCGTTTGAACTCTCTGACGGGGCGCACCGTCTGGTCGTCAATTGCGGCGGCGGCAATTCGGGCGGCAAGGCCGTTAGCGCGGGCCTTTCCGAAGGCCTGCGTACGACGGCCGCACATTCGACTTTGATCCTTGCCGATAGCAATTCGACGGCGATCCTCAGCAATGCGACGCTTGGTAAAGGGGTGGGCGAGGTTGAACTTGATCGGCAGGAGAACGAGGCGGGGAGCCGTGTCGAGATCAGCCACGATGGTTATGTCAAACGCTTTGGCCTCATCCACCAACGGATATTGACACTGGCAAGCGACGGGCGAGAGCTTCGCGGAGAAGACATCCTCCTGCCCGGAAACGGCAGGCGCAAGCCAGCGCTTTCGATCTTCGCCGCGCGCTTTCATTTGGCACCCGGCGTTGAGGCGACGCCCACAGCCGACGGCATGGGTGCGCTCCTGCGCATTGAAGGAGGCGCGCTCTGGCAATTTCGGGTGCGCGGCGCAAAGCTGAGCATCGATGATAGCATTTGGATCGATGGGGAAGGTCGCCCCAATCCAACCCAGCAATTAGTCGCCAGCGGCGAAGCGCCGGCAGGCGGCGCCAGCATTAGCTGGTCACTCAAACGAGCAGGTTAAATCAATGACGGACGTAAGGATTAAGCGCGCACTACTCTCGGTGTCGGACAAGAGCGGGCTGGTTGAATTGGCAACCGCACTTTCAGGGCACGGCGTTGAGCTGGTTTCAACCGGCGGCACCGCGAAAGCACTGCGTGATGCCGGCCTTGCCATCCGCGATATTTCAGATCTGACAGGCTTTCCCGAAATGATGGACGGGCGGGTCAAGACGCTCCACCCCAAGGTGCATGGCGGCTTGCTCGCGGTACGCGATAATCCTGAACATGTTGCCGCGATGACGGCCCATGATATTGGTGCGATCGATCTCGTCGTCGTCAATCTTTACCCCTTCGTCGAGACGGTGATGAAGGGCGCGCCGCGTGACGAGATTATCGAGAATATCGATATCGGTGGGCCAAGTATGATCCGCTCCGCTGCAAAAAACCACGCGAGCGTCGCGATTGTTACTGATCCAGCCGATTATGCCGTGGTCGCCAGCGGCACGACGACGTTTGATCAGCGCAGGAAACTCGCGGCGAAGGCGTATTCGGCAACCGCCGTATATGACGCGATGATCAGCCAGTGGTTCGCCTTTGCCGATCAACAGCAGCATTTCCCCGACATGATGGCGATGATGGCCAATCGCGGCGAAGAATTGCGCTACGGTGAGAATCCGCACCAAAAGGCGGCGCTTTATATCCCCGCTGGCCCGCACGGTCGTGGGATTGCGCAAGCCGAGCAGCTTCAGGGCAAAGCGCTTTCGTATAACAATTACAATGACGCTGATGCGGCGCTTGAATTGGTGAGCGAGTTTCGGGATGGCCCGCCAACGGTGGTGATTGTCAAGCACGCCAACCCGTGCGGCGTCGCAAGCGGCGCGACCTTGCTTGAGGCGTATCAGGCTGCGCTCGCGTGTGACAGTGTTTCGGCATTCGGCGGAATCATCGCGGTCAACCGTCCGCTTGACGCCGCTACGGCGGAAGCAATGGCCGGCATTTTCACCGAAGTCGTTGCTGCGCCGGATGCAAGCGAAGAGGCCAAGGCGGTTTTTGCCAAGAAGAAGAACCTGCGCCTTCTATTGACCGGTGATCTGCCCGATCCCGTGCGCGGCGGGCTATCTGTCAAAACGATTGCGGGCGGCTATCTCATCCAGAGCCGCGACAATGGCCGGGTCAGCCGCGAGATACTCAAAACCGTAACGAAGCGCGCGCCGACTGAGGCCGAACTCGCCGACTGTCTGTTCGCTTGGACAGTGGCGAAGCACACCAAATCAAACGCGATCATTTATGCCAAAGACGGCAGCACCGCAGGCATTGGTGCGGGCCAGATGAATCGGCTTGAGTCCGCGCGGATCGCCGCATGGAAAGCCAAGGATGCCGCAGAAAAAGCAGGGTGGGCGACTCCACGCACCATCGGCTCGGCGGTCGCATCGGACGCATTTTTCCCATTTGCTGACGGCCTGATGGCAGCAGTCGAAGCCGGTGCCACGGCGGTGATTCAGCCCGGCGGATCAATCCGTGATGACGAAGTGATTGCCGCAGCCGACGCGGCGGGGCTTGCGATGGTCTTTACCGGGATGCGCCATTTCCGGCATTAAAGCGGGGCGGCCTTGACTTAGTCCAGCCGCTTGAAGGGCGCCATCTCCCCGAGGAAGCCAATTTCACGCTCGACGGCCTGACGCTCGCGTACCAGAAAATCGGCGATGGCAGCGCGGAAGCCGGGATCAGCAATATAATGTGCTGACCATGTCGTGACGGGTACATAGCCGCGTGCCAGTTTGTGCTCACCCTGCGCACCAGCTTCAACACGCGCGAGACCACGTCCGATTGCGGCATCAATTGCCTGATAATAGCAGAGTTCAAAGTGGAGGAAGGGCACATCCTCACGGCAGCCCCAATAGCGGCCATACAGTGCATCGCCGCCGATCAGGTTAAGCGCGCCCGCAATCGGCTGGCCATCACGCAGAGCGAGGATCAGGAGCAGCGTATCACGCATTGTTTCGCCAATTTCGGTGAAGAAAGCACGGGTAAGATAGGGCTGCCCCCATTTGCGCGCGCCGGTATCCTGATAGAAATCCCAAAAGGCGTCCCAGTGTGCCTCGCTAATCTCACGACCCGAAAGGTGAACGATCTCCAGCCCCTCTTGTGCGGCGACGCGTTCCTTCCGGATCGCCTTGCGTTTGCGAGAGGCAAGCGCGGCGAGGAAATCTTCAAAACAGCTATAGCCGTTGTTTGCCCAATGAAACTGCGTGCCTGCGCGGATCAGCCAGCCAGCAGCCTCAAACCGGGCGCGATCACGTTCATCGATGAAG
This sequence comes from Pseudomonadota bacterium, assembly GCA_038042405.1. Classification (GTDB taxonomy): domain Bacteria; phylum Pseudomonadota; class Alphaproteobacteria; order Sphingomonadales; family Sphingomonadaceae; genus Aquisediminimonas. The sequence goes on along the minus strand of JBBTEI010000028.1, from coordinate 54,536 downwards.
GTCGCGTGTGCCGAGGATAGCCCATGTTTTTCAACTATGGCTTCCGCACCCCCGATCAAGGCCGCGGCGATTTCATCATCGTCGGTCAGCAGTCGCGGCCCTGGCACTGGTGAAAATGGCACCGCGATCTGGAGCTTTGGATAATAACGCCCACCCGCACGCGCATAAGCGTCAGCCCAGCTCTGATCGAAAACATATTCACCCCGGCTATGGCTTTTGGCATAGCCGGGGGCTACCCCTGCGAGGCTTCCGTCAGTCCGTTCGATAATAATCGGCAGAGGTTGCCAGCCTACCCCAGCGGCTGCGCTGCCCGAGGTTTCAAGTGCGGTCAGAAACGCGTGGCTAACAAACGGGTTGTTGACTCCCGCGCAGCGATCCCATGAAGCGGCGTTGATTTCGGCTATGCCATTTTCGAGTCTAACCGTGAATACATCCGGCAAAGGCGCTGTCATCCGGGCTGCACCCTCGGTTTTTCATAAATTATTTCATCAGCATGGGCAAAGGCGGTTCGCTCTTGCTGCGCCGTCCGCACTGTCCATGTCAGCAACTTCAAACCGCGATGATGCTGGCCGCTAGCGAAAGACGATGGCAGATCACGAATATCATAGGCAAGAAAATCGGGCTTGACCGTCCATAGGGCAACCCGCCGCTCAACCTCACGCTTGAACCGGGCCAACCGCGTCTCTGCCCCTTGTTCGGTGATAACGAGCCCACGCACAAAGCGCGGCGCGTGGTTACGAAACCAGCGTCCGACCGCCGGATTGAAGGACATGACTGCAACATTGCCCAAATAGCCCTCAAGCGCGCGACGCACGCCAAGGCAGAGCACACCAACCAAATGGTTAGAGCTTTTTATCTCGATCAGGATCGGTACGCGGCCAGCAACGAGCGCAAGGATTTCGGCAAGGCGCGGAATCGTTTCATCGCTATCGCGCAGGCGAATATGATCAAGCTCGTGAGCCGAACGCGCGGCGAATGCGCCGTGTGCATCGGTCAACCGATCAAGTGCTGCATCATGAAAGACAAATACCTCGCCTTCACGCGCGGCTTGCACGTCAAGCTCGATTCCGTGCCCGGCGGCAATAGCGGCAGCAAATGCCGTGCGGCTATTTTCAGAGCAATCCGGGCCGTGGAGGCCGCGATGCGCATAAGGTTGCGCCGAAAGGAAGGCAACGCGCCTTGCCTCAGGTGGCGGCGCGATTAGCCGGTCAAAGGGGAGGAACTGCGACGATCGCATCGATTTCGACGGCAGCACAAAGCGGAAGTGCTGGCACCCCAACCGCTGCGCGCGCATGGCGACCGGCATCGCCAAATATCTCAACCATGAGCGTTGATGCGCCGTCGCCGACCTTTGGTTGATCAGTAAAGCGCGCATCCGAATTGACGAAAATGTTGAGCTTCACAATCCGTTCGATGCGTTCAAAATCGCCGAGTGCGGCCTTGATTTGGGCAAGCAACATGATTGCGCAGGCACGCGCCGCTTCCTTGCCGGTTTCAATCGTTATGTCATCGCCGAGCCTGCCAACCATCACATGGCCATCTTTAAACGGCAATTGCCCCGAAACATAAAGCATTCCGCCGGCTTCGACTGTCGGAACATAGGCCGCAACCGGAGCCGCAGGCGTCGGCAGGGTAATGCCAAGGTGCATCAACCGATGTTCGATAGGTTCTTTGCCCTTCGCATTCATAACGGCACTCCTTCAAAACGATCCATAATCCATTGTTCGGCATCGTGCCAGCGGTCGATACGCGCGTGCGCCGCACGCGGAGTCTTGATTTGGGCCGCTACGCGCGGCTCACCCACCATATGCAGGCGGATGACATCAGGCACTTCCTTGGCAACTGAAATATGCTGATGCGCCAGATCATCGACGAAAACGGTCACACTCGGCTGAAATTTTGCCACAATCTGCGCGAGCAATTCGCCCTTGCCGCCTTGATTGGTGTAAACCGGCACGTCAATCCCGAGCACACGCAATTGCTCTGCCCGCGCATCACGGACGTCATCGGTAAGGTTGGTCAACACGACGACATCGGCATGGGCGCGCAAATTGTTAATTGCAGAGACAGCGCCATCGATAGGCTTTTGGCGGTGCATTTCGGTTTCAAAAAAGCCGCGCAGGAAAGGCAGCACGCGTTCCTGCTCCAGCGGATCACCCGTTAATTTACAGCGCATTGCGTTCAAATAGCCACCGGTGACAGGATCAAATAGCGTATCGACGTCAAAGTGAACATCGTGCGCTTCATCAAGCCACTCCGCAAAAGGGACGACCATGTAAAGCAAGACTTCATCACAATCGCTGATCAGCAGCGGGCGGCTCATGCGTTTAACCTTTGTTGTGCGGCGATCAGATATTGTGGCTTCACCCCGATCGCATCAGCACAGGCGATGAGATCGGGTTCGTGCGATTCGAGAAAAGCCAGCACTGCGCCGAGCATTGCCGGATCGCCGATCCGTGCGCGAATCCCCTCCGGCTCAAGCCCGGTCAGCGCAAGCAAGCGGCCTGCACGCGCATCATCGCCAAGCGTCCAAGCCAGCGCCTGAAGGGCGATCGCAGTCGCATCATCATCAATTGTATCACGCGACGTCATCGCTTAAGCCAGCTCCAACAAAATAAGGATCAAGCGCGTGGCAAAAAGGGTGCTCGTTGTCGAGGACAATGAACTGAATTTGAAACTCTTTTGCGATTTGCTACGCGCGCATGGCCATGAAACCGAGGGCGTGCGCGATGCGCGTGACGCAATCGAGCGCGCGACCCTGTTTGCGCCGGACATCATCGTAATGGACATTCAGATGCCACACATTACCGGACTTGAACTGATCGAAGCGATCCGGCGCGATGTGGTCTTAAGACGGACACCCGTCATGGCCGTCACGGCTTACGCTGGCAAAGGCGATGAAGAGCGCATCCGCGAAGCGGGTGCAGACGCCTATGTGAGCAAGCCGATTTCGCTGATGCGCTTTATCGAAGTGATCGGTGAGCTTGGTGCCATCGCCGAATCGCGGGCGATGGCATAAAACCAATCTTACTTGATCTTGGTTTCCTTGAACTCGACATGCTTGCGCACGACGGGATCATATTTTTTGAACGACATTTTTTCAGTCTGCGTCCGTGGATTTTTCTTGGTGACATAGAAAAATCCAGTGTCCGCCGTGCTGGCGAGCTTGATCTTGACTGTGGTTGGCTTCGCCATGACCGATAAACCTTCTAATTGATTCGGGTTGCACACGCACACTCGCGCGGAAAGCGGGCGCTATCGCGGGGGAGGGATAAAAAGTCAAGCGGCGATGGGGTGTAGCGAGCGGCTCAGACTCTTGATGCCAATTAACGCACACTAAGACGCTATTAAGTTGACGATCAATGGAATGAAATTAAAATGAATAGTATATGGAGGGGTTGTGATCAGTTTTTTGGGTGCCACTGAGACGATAATTTTCAGCATTGCTATCATGTTGATGCTTCTTATTGGTATCGTTGAAGCCGTCGGGCTTGGCGTTAGCGGATTTGATCTGGATATCGATAGCGATGGCTGGTTGAATTGGTTAGGCATCGGCGAAGTTCCGCTACTCATTCTCGTTGTTACATTTCTCGCCAGCTTCGGTCTGCTTGGCCTCATCGGGCAACAGATTTGGTTGGGACTGACCGGGGACCTAGCGTCGGCGTTGATTGCGGCACCGGTCAGCGCTGCTTTGTCGTTGCCGTTGACCCGGCTCCTTGGTCGGGGGCTTGCGCGCATCATTCCTCATGATGAAACAACCGCAATCAATCGAGCAAGCTTGATCGGTTTGAGTGGAGTAATCGAAATCGGCAAGGCTAGGATTGGGTCGCCAGCGCGCGCAAAGGTGACCGATCATTTTGGCCAAGCGCATTACATTATGGTTGAGCCAGACAGTATCGATCAGCATTTCGAACAGGGCGATCTTGTCTTAATCGTCCGCAAAAATCAAAACGTGTTTCAGGCCATACTCGATCAAAATCATCGTTATCAGAACTGGATAGAATCATGAATGACGTCACTCCCGCAACTTCAGCATTTTCAGGCCTGATCAGCATTGGAATATATGCTGGCATTGTGCTGGTGGCACTGATCATTATGGGCGTGATCATTGCACGGCTTTATCACCGTGCATCGAAAGAAATTTCGTTTGTGCGGACTGGTTTTGGTGGCGAAAAAGTCGTGATAAATGGCGGTGCGCTCGTTTTACCTGTGCTCCATGAAACCATGTCAGTGAATATGAACACCGTTCGCCTTGCGGTGGAGCGTAAGAATTCTGACGCGCTGATAACGCTCGACCGCCTGCGCATTGACGTTAAAGCCGAATTCTACGTGCGCGTTCGCCCGGATCGTGAGGCCATTGCGACCGCTGCGCAGACGCTTGGTATGCGCACAATGCAATCAGAGCTTTTGAAGGAACTTGTCGAAGGCAAATTCGTCGATGCGCTGCGTTCGGTTGCTGCGGGCATGACGATGAACCAATTGCATGAGCAGCGATCTGACTTTGTCCAGAAAGTTCAGCAAGTCTCGTCGGCCGATCTTGCAATGAACGGACTTGAACTCGAGTCGGTGTCACTCACTGGGCTTGATCAAACCTCAATTGAGCATTTCAATGCCAACAACGCATTCGATGCCGAAGGTCTGACCAAGCTGACGGAACAAATTGAACTGCGCAAAAAGGCGCGTAACGATATTGAACAGGATACCCGCGTCCAGATCGAGACCAAAAATCTTGAAGCCGAACGGCAATCAATGCTGATTTCACGCGACAATGAATTTGCACGGCTAGAACAAGAACGTGAGATTGAAATGCGCAGGGCACAGCAAAGCGCCGAAGTGGCGCAGGAGCAATCCGAACGTCAACGTGAGGCCGATCAAGCGCGCATTACCGCCAAACAACAAACCGATGCAGCCCAAATTGAAGCCGACCGCAGCGTACAGCAGGCCAAAATCGCACAAGAGCAAGCGTTGGAAATTGCGCGTCAGGAACAGCAAATTGCGGTACAGAACAAGAGTCGGGAGGAAAGCCAGGCCCGTGCCGAAGCTGATAAAGCGCGCGCCTCTGCCGTATCTGCTGAGGAACAAGTGACGACTGCGCGTGATACCGAAATCGCCGAACGTACCAAGCGGATCGAATTGATTGACGCTGCGCGCGAAGCCGAACGCTCTGCCATCGGTGTCAAGGTGCAGGCCGAAGCCGAAAAGCAGGCCGCCGAAGACCGTGCTGAAGCGCTGCGCGCCACAGCAAAGGGTGATGCGGACGCCGAGTTGTTCAAAGCCGAAGCCGCCAGAGTTCGTTTTGAAGTCGAAGCTGCCGGTCAACGCGCGGTAAACGAGGCGGCCAATATACTGTCGTCCAGTCAAGTAACGCTCCAGACCAAGCTCGCCCTATTGGACGCATTGCCCGATATTATTCGGGAGGCCGCCAAACCAATGGAAGCGATTGACAGCATCAAGATTGTCCAAGTCGAAGGCTTATCCGGACATGGTGGCCCATCCGAATCGGGGGCTGCTGACAGCGGCAACCTTGCCAATAATGCGGTTGCGGCGGCCCTGCGCTACCGCGCTCAAGCACCGATGATTGACGGCCTTATGAAGGAATTGGGCTTTGATGGCTCAACACTGGATAAGTTGGCGCAGAGCGCGGCTCAGGTCGAAGACGTGAGCGAAGACCCCGTCTAGGGAGCGTAGGCGGCCCAAGTGATTATGTAGCCTCAATGCCCCAATCAAAAAAATCCCCCGGATTCTGTTGCCCGGCTCCGGAGGCGGCCGCTGGAGTCTGATTCTGTTACCCGGTTCAGCCCGACCGTGTTCTGTTAGAATAGCCTAGGGACCGGAGCCCCATGGGTTATGCTGCGAGAGCAAGTGCTTCGTTATCGTTTGCACTTATGAGTTTGATCCATTTTACGGCTTAATCGTGCCGGGCAAAAATACCGCTTTTCAACACACGTCGATCCTAGTTCGGCCCCGTCAAAACCTGCGTTTCCGCATGTTTTGGTGGAGCCGCCGGGTACCGCCCCCGGGTCCGCTGCATCTATTGCACGGCATCATTTATCGCCATAGCCGAACGAATCCGGCAACGCTTATATAGGCCCATGTTCCTTAATGAACAAGGAATACCCCTAGGGGTTGTCCAAATCTCTATCGGCGACTAGGGGAATGCGCATGTTGACACAGCGTTCGCGTTACGGCCTTCGCGCCATGCTTTTGATTGCGAGTGATCCCGCTGGCAACCCGCCAGTTCCGATGAGCCGCATCGCAAGGGAGGCCCAAATCCCGCGCAAATTTCTGGAAATCATTCTTGCCGAGCTGAAGAATGCAAATCTCGTGGTGAGCACACGCGGGAAGCACGGCGGGTTCAAACTCGCCCGACCAGCGCATATGATCTCGCTTGGCGATATTATCCGTGTCATCGAGGGGCCACTCGCGCTTGTTCCGTGCGTCAGCCGTACCGCTTACAAACGGTGCAAAGATTGCCGCGATGAGGAAAGCTGCGCAATCCGCCGGGCGATGATGATCGTGCGCGATGATACCGCGCGTATTCTTGATGGCACAAGCCTTGCCGCCGCGACGGAGGAATCCCGCGCGGCGGCGTAAAACTCAGGTCTATTTTTTCAATGAATCGCGAATTTCGGTCAACAGATCGACTTCGCTTGGGCCAGCCGGTGCGGCCTCAGCAGGTTTGCGCATCTTGTTGGCTGAACGCACAATCATGAAAATGACGAATGCAAAGATCAGGAAGTTGATGATTTCCGTGATAAAGCTACCATAGGCAAGGACCGGGACACCCGCTGCCTTGACCGCTGCCAACCCCACAGCTCCTTCCGGCACGGTACCAAGCGGCAGAAAAAACTGCGAAAAATCAACACCGCCAAAAACAGCCCCAACGATTGGCATAATGACATTGTCGGTCAACGACGTAACGATTTTACCAAATGCTGTGCCGATGATGACACCAACGGCTAGATCGAGCACATTCCCGCCCGCGACAAAATCCTTGAATTCACTAATCATACCCATCCTAAATCTCCCTCTTTTTTTGTAGGACAAACGATTACTGACAAAATTATCGGACAATGCAAGGATATTGCGCAGAGGGGTGAGCGTCCCTATCTGTAAGCCACAATGCCACCCATCTGGAGAGATGAACCGATGAAACGACTGTATCGCCCCGCCATCATGCTTGCCGCTGCGCTTTCGCTTTCAGCGTGCGGCGTCAACAGCGTTCCGACAGCCGAAGAAAATGCCAAGGCAAAATGGGCCAATGTTCAGGCGGATTATCAGCGGCGGGCCGACCTTATCCCGAATCTGGTTGAAACCGTTAAAGGCTTTGCCAAGCAGGAACAGGGCACGCTGACCGCCGTTGTGGAAGCGCGCGCCAAGGCGACCTCGGTTCAGCTAAATGCAGGTGATCTGGGTGACCCTGCCAAAATGGCAGCGTTTCAGACGGCACAAGGTCAGTTAAGCGGTTCGCTTGACCGTCTGCTTGCCACGGTCGAAGCCTATCCTGACCTTAAGTCAAACGCCAATTTCCTTGCGCTGCAATCGCAGCTTGAGGGCACCGAAAACCGCATCAATGTCTCGACCAAGGATTATAACGAAGCGGTGCAGGCGTATAACACCACGATCCGCACTTTCCCCGATGCGATTGGTGCGAAGATTTTCTACGGCGCCAAGCCAATGGAAACCTTCAAGGCGACCGCGCCCAATGCTGACCGCGCACCCACGGTGAAATTCTAAGGGAAGGCCGAGCCCTTGAACGCGCTCGTCATTCCCGTGAAGACGGGAATACATAAACTCCGAGATCCTGAGGTTATGGATTCCCGCCTACGCGGGAATGACGTTTTCGGATGGTTTCTGACCATTTTGCTCGTCTGGATTTGCGTTGTCCCTGCGAGTGCGCAGACCTTCCCAACGCTCACAGGCCGCGTGGTTGATGCCGCCAACATCATCCCTGACGCAGATGAAGCCGCTCTTGATGCCAAGCTCAAAGCGCTTGAGGATACAACCGACCGACAGTTGGTGGTGGCGACCATCCCAAGCCTCGAAGGCTATCCGATTGATGATTATGGCTACCGGCTTGGCCGGGCATGGGGGATTGGCCAGAAGGAGGGCGACAACGGCGCGATTCTGATTCTGGCACCAAATGAGACTCCAGGATCGAGGGGGCCAAGGGTTGAGGTCGGATATGGTCTTGAACCGATTCTCACCGATGCCTGGTCGAGTGTAATGATCAATAGCATCATGATGCCTCTTTTACGCGGGAATGAGGTTCCCGCTGCTATCAATGCGGGCACTGATGCATTGATAGCGCAGCTTCAACTGCCACCCGAAGAGGCCGCCAAACGCGCGGCGCAGGCGGCCAAAAAATCATCCTCACGCAAAAGCAGCGGCGTCAGCCTTGGTGACGTTATCGTCTGGCTCGTCATCTTCTTCTTTTTCATCCTGCCGATGCTGCGTTCCATATTTGGCGGCAAGCGCGGGCGGCGGCACGGTAGCGGCCCGATTATCATCTGGGGCGGGGGCAACGACGATGATTGGGGTGGTGGTGGTGGCTGGGGCGGAGGCTTCGGCGGAGGCGGTGGTTTTTCGGGCGGCGGCGGTAGCTTTGGCGGCGGCGGTGCGTCAGGGGGATGGTGATGGCACACAAACTTTCGCTCTCGCTTGATGATCACGCCCGCGTGAGTGCGGCCGTTCATGCAGCGGAGCAGGGTACGGCCGGCGAGATTGTCACGATCACCGCCGATGCTTCGGATAGCTATAATGATGTGGCGCTGTGGTGGGCGATTGGCACGGCGATGGTTGCGGTGGCAACGCTTGCTGCGTTTCCGGGTTTCTACGCCAATCTCCTTGCCCTGATGAACAACGGCTGGGGCGCGGAGCTTACGGTTGCAGTCGCACTTGAACTGGCGCTTGCGCTGCTCGTTACCATCTTTGCGATTGTCCGACTCGGTCTTAATTACCGCCCACTCCGTTTCGCGCTGACCCCGCGCATCATCCGGGCACAGCGGGTGCGTGCGTGCGCCGTAAGCTATTTCAAGGTGGGCGCCGAGGCACGCACCTCTGGCCGGACGGGCATTCTCATTTACATTTCGCTTGCCGAACATGTCGCCGAAATCATCGCGGATGAAGCCATCCACAGCACAGTTGCGCCGGGCGTTTGGGGGGATGCGATGGCCGATCTGATTGCCGAGGTACGGCAGGGCAAACTCGCCGACGGGATGATCGCTGCTGTACGCGATGTTGGCATCATCCTCGCTCAACATTTTCCGCGCGCCGACGATGATGTCAATGAACTGCCTGACCGACTGATTGAGTTGTAATGGCAGATGTTGAAGAAATCGTCTGGCAGGGCAAATTCATCACCGCCAAACGCAATGGGAAGTGGGAATATGTTGGCCGCGCGCGGGGCATCAACGCTGCGGTGATTCTCGCGATTGAGGATGGCCACGTCATTTTGGTCGAGCAATACCGTGTGCCGCTTGATCGCGCCTGCATCGAGTTGCCTGCGGGTTTAATCGGTGATGATGAAGCGGGGGAAGCGGTTGAAACCGCCGCCGCGCGTGAACTTGAAGAAGAAACCGGATACCATGCCGATAGGATTGCCATCATCGGCGAATTTTATTCATCGCCGGGTATGGTCAGCGAAAGCTTCACGCTTGTCAAAGCGCTTGGCCTAACCAAAGTCAGCGATGGCGGCGGCGTTGAGGGCGAGAATATCACTGTCCATCGCGTTGCGCTTGCTCAACTAGTGACTTTTATTGATGCAAAACGCCGTGAAGGCTGCGGGATCGACGTGAAGCTGCTGACGCTACTCGGGCCACAGCTACTTAGCGAAAATTATCCGAATAAGACTGAAGCTTAAGCACGCGGGCGGGCGTGGCTTCAAGCTTTGCCGCAATGCCGTTTTTATCTGCATAAGCTTTGGCCGCATCCGCACTGCCAAATCTCAGCCGCACCTGCCGCTGCGTGTCCGATGATCCTGCCCAACCCATCAGGGGATCAGGGCGCTGCGCTTCTGCGGGCACAAATTCCAACACCCAAGCATCAGTGCCGGCCCGGCCCGATTGCATTGCGTTTTTAGGCTTTTGATAAATGCGTGCGCTGCTCATGCTATTCCTTTCTCCCAAACCGCGCGGATGATCAAGAGCGGCTTTGCGCCTTTTTGGTTTTAAGCGAGGCAATCGCCTGTGTCGGATCATCGGGCCAATTATGTTTGGGATATTCGCCGCGCATATCCTTTGCGACATCGGCCCAGCTCCCCGCCCAGAAACCCGGCAGGTCACGGGTCGTTTGAATTGCCCGTCCGGCGGGTGAGGTCAGGCTTAGGACAAGCGGCACATGATTGCGTCCGATTGTCGGATGTGTCGCCAATCCGAAGAGCGCCTGCACCCGGAGCGTCACCTGCGGGCCACCTTCGGCACCATAATCAATTGCATGGTTCGTTCCTGCAGGCGATTGAAATCCGGCAGGCGCAAGCGCGTCAACCGCGCGCTTGCTTTCCCAGCCAAGCAGGTTTTCAAGCGCTTGATATAAGGCATCCGACGCGATGTCAGACAATTTACGCTTACCCGCCACAAGTCCAGGCAGCCACAGTTCAAGGCTGTCAATAAGGGCTGAATCGTTGAGTGCGTCTTGCCCGGCATAGCTGACTCGGGTGCGGAGCGCGTGCACTGCATTACCCCAGTTGATACAGCCAAGGCCGTGGCAACGCACCCCCTCAACCAGCGCATCCGATATGGCTTTTGGATCTGCGTTGGCATCATGACCCGATGCCAATGTTATCGCGCCGATCCGCCGCTCGACCCTAGCCTCTACGGTGCCGCTGGCTGGATCGAAAGTCAGTGTCCGGCTTGCTTCGATCCGGTCACGATAAAGCGCTTCAATCTCAACCCAGTCTATCGCTGCGGCAGAGATGATCCGTGCACCTGAAGCGGCACCTTGGGTCTCGGCAACCGCAAGCCATTCAGATTTGGCAAGCGGGGAAGCAGGATCAAGCCTGAAGCCACGCCCGCCAACGCTGGCCCAATGTTCCCCGCTCGTGCCGCGCCGCCGTGCAAGGCGATCCGGGAAAGCCAGCGCGATGGCGGTTGGGAGTTTAAACGCCCCCTCTCCCCGTAAATAGGGCGAGGGAGAAAGCGCTGCCCACCGCCGCGCCAACCCGCGTGCGGCCTCTGCACGCCGCCCGCGTTCGCGCTGCCATCGCTCAAGCCGCGCTTCGAGATCAACGTCATTTCCGCCAAGCCCCCGCTCGGACAGCAGCACGGCGGCCTTGGCGGCCACTTCACCAATCCCGCGTTCAGCACTTGCAATAATCATATGCGCAAGGCGCGGCGGCAGCGGCAGCCCAGCAATAGCCTTACCGTGCGGTGTTGGCCGTCCGTCACTCCCGAGCGCGCCAAGGCGGGTAAGGCGGGTACGGGCTTCGGCAATCGCGGCTTCGGGTGGTGGATCAATCCATTTGAGATCGCGCGGGTCACTCACCCCCCAAAGCGCACAATCAAGCGTGAGTGCGGAGAGATCGGCCTCCAATATCTCGGGCGGGTCAAAGCGCGGCATTCCGGCAGTCGCGGCCCCTTCCCACAGACGGTAGGCAACGCCGGGGGATTGACGCGCGGCGCGGCCGCTCCGCTGCGTCACGGCGGCTTGGCTCGCGCGTTCAGTGACGAGCCGGGTCATCCCCGCTGCACGATCATAGCGGGGGCGTCTTGCCAGACCGGAATCGATCACGATCCGCACGCCGTCGAGCGTCAGGCTGGTTTCGGCGATGCTCGTGGCCAAGATCAGCTTGCGTTTGCCGGCCGGTGCCGGGGCAATCGCCGCGCGTTGTTCAGCCGGGTCAAGCGCCCCGTGGAGGCGGTGGAGGCATATGCCGGGAGGAAGCCCTGTCAGCCGCTCGGCAGTGCGTTCAATCTCGGCAACGCCGGGGAGAAAGGCGAGACACCCGCCTTCTTCTTCACCGAGTGCGCGCAGGATTGCCGCTGCCATTTCATCCTCTATCCGGGCCTCGACGCGTCTGCCGATATGATACAGCGTCAGCGGATATGAGCGCCCCTCGCTCTCAACCACATTGGCTTCCATCATTTCAGCAAAACGCGCGCCGTCTAGCGTTGCCGACATCGCAATCAACCGCAGTTCGGGGCGAAGTGCGGCCTGCGCATCAAGCGCGAGTGCGAGGCCGAAATCACTATCGAGGTTGCGCTCATGCACTTCGTCAAAGAGAACTGCTGCGATGCCGGGGAGTTCGGGATCGGCCTGTATGCGGTTGCGGAATATCCCTTCGGTCAGGACGAGAATGCGCGTTGCGGCGGACTGCTTGGAGTCCATCCGTGTGGCATAACCGATTGATTTGCCAACAGGTTCCCCTGCAAGCGCGGCCATGCGTTCAGCCGCAGCGCGCGCGGCAAGGCGGCGGGGCGAGAGAAGCAGAATTTGCCCCCCTGCGATCCAGGGCTCAGTCAAAAGCGCCGGGGCGACAGCGGTCGTTTTACCCGCACCAGGTGGGGCAATCAGGACAGCATTAGGATTGGTGCGAAGCTCTGTAAGTAGTTCGGGCAGAACGGCGTTGATTGGCAGCGGTATCAATTAATAGGCCCGCGCGATAGCAAACTCCACCGTTTCCACGAGCGCCGCCTTGGCCGCGCTGCCCGCAAAGGGCCCGAGCGCATCAATCGCACGTTGCCCGTAATGGCGCGCGCGCATCATCGTATCGTCGATCGCCTGACTATCACGAAGCAGGCGGGTGGCATGGGCGAGGTCTTCATCCGATATGCGGCGCCCCTCCATGGCTTCACGCCAGAATGTCTTGTCCGCATCCGAGCCGCGCGCATGGGCGAGGATCACCGGAAGGGTGACTTTGCCATCGCGAAAATCATCGCCGACGCCTTTGCCCATCGTTTCGGTGTCTGACGCATAATCGATAGCATCATCGACAAGCTGGAATGCGATTCCAAGGTTACGTCCGTAACTATCAAGCGCATCTTCAACGCCCTGATCGCGCTCGGCAACGATGGCTGATATCTTGCATGCAGCGGCGAAAAGCGCAGCAGTCTTAGCACCGATAATCGCGAGATATTTATCCTCGCCGGTGGTAATCTGGCGTTGGGCTGTAAGCTGATTGACTTCGCCCTCGGCAATCACGGCGCTTGCGTGGCTGAGGATTTTGAGCACCTTGAGGCTGCCATCCTCGACCATCAACTCAAACGCGCGGCTGAACAGGAAATCGCCGACGAGTACGCTGGCCGGATTGCCCCAAATGAGGTTTGCGGTACGCTTGCCGCGCCGCATGTCCGAACCGTCAACGACATCATCGTGAAGCAGCGTTGCGGTGTGAATAAATTCGACCGACGCGGCGAGCTTATATTGCCGCGCACCCGGATAATCGAGCAGCCTGGCCGTAGCGAGAGTCAGCATTGGCCGCATCCGTTTGCCGCCACCGGCAATCAAATGCCCGGCAAGTTCGGGAATGAGCGGAATTTGGGACTGCATCCGATCAAGAATCACGCTGTTGACCTGATTCATATCGGCAGCAACCAGCGCCATGACGGGATCAAGCGATGGCGCTTTTTCAGCGCCGATGCGGTGGAGCGTTGCGGTCATATCAGCATCTGCATTGACGGTGAGCGCCTCTAAACGCAAGTGCATTTGCGGCCATAAGGCTTGCATCATCAACATGTTGGGGCATAGCAGGGTGGAAGCAGTGGAGGGCATAAATGACTGATGACCGTTTGAACCAATATCGTCAGACGATTGACAACATTGATGCAGCACTTGTCTTCATGCTTGCCGAGCGGTTCAAGACGACGCAGGCAGTCGGGCGCTACAAGGCTGAGGCAGGGCTTCCTCCTGCCGATCCGGGGCGTGAAGAACGGCAGGTAGAACGGTTGCGCGGGCTTGCCAAAGCGGCCAATCTTGACCCCGATTTCACCGAGAAGTTCCTGCGTTTCATAATCGAGGAAGTGATCCGCCATCACCAGCGGATTAGCAAAGCATGATGAGACAGTTGCCGTTCGGCTTCCTAATCACTAGCTAGAGACGATGGCAGATCCTTATTCAACGCTTGGCGTAGCGCGCGGGGCAAGCGACGCAGATATCAAGAAGGCGTATCGCAAGCTCGCCAAAGAACTTCACCCCGATACCAACCCCAATAATCCGAAAGCGGCGGCGCGTTTTGCTGGCGTAACGGCCGCATATGATTTGCTGGGCGACAAGGGAAAGCGCGCCCGTTTTGATCGCGGCGAGATTGACGGCGATGGCAATCCGGCCAACCCTTTTGCCGGTGCGCGGAGCAGCGGTGGTGGCGGTTTTCGCGGGAACCCTGGTGGCGGTGGCGGATTTGCTGGCGCTGTCGACGGCGATTTGGGCGATATGTTTGAAGGATTATTCGGCGGCGGCGGTTTTGGCCGTCGTGCAGCGCCGCCTGCGCGCGGGGGAAATGTCAATTACCGGCTATCCGTGCCCTTTGTTGATGCCGCTGCTGCAACGCCGCAGCGGATTACGCTTCAGGACGGCAAGACGATTGATCTGAAAATCCCGGCAGGCGTTGAAAGCGGCGCGCAGGTGCGGCTGGCGGGCAAAGGGCAGCCGGGCGCGGGTGGCAATGGCGATGCGATTGTCACCATCGAGATTGGCACCCACCGCTTTTTCACCCGCGACGGTGATAATGTTCGGCTCGATTTGCCGATCACGCTTGGCGAGGCCGTGCTCGGCGGCAAGGTCAAAGTGCCAACGGTTGACGGCGCGGTAATGCTCGGCATTCCCAAGGGCGCGACATCGGGCAAGATTTTGCGGCTCAAAGGCAAAGGCTTCACCGCGAAATCGGGCGAACGCGGCGATCAATTGGTGACGCTGATGGTTGATCTGCCCGCCGATGATGCCGCGCTCAATGAATTTGTCCAAAGCTGGGCCGATAACAGAAACCCGAGGGCCGATATCGGCGTCTGACGAGAGGTAGTGTCGTGCGTGACATCTCACCAGAATCGCCCGAAGAGCGCCGCAAGCATC
The DNA here is from genome assembly GCA_038042405.1 of Pseudomonadota bacterium. Lineage (GTDB taxonomy): Bacteria > Pseudomonadota > Alphaproteobacteria > Sphingomonadales > Sphingomonadaceae > Aquisediminimonas. Next base: position 39,536 of record JBBTEI010000028.1, on the reverse strand, counting down.
CCCACACGCCTAAAGTTGCGCCGGGATGGCGACACTATATCGGGCCGGGATCATCCGCATTTGAAGTGGCACGGCGCACCTTCGTCGGCGTTTACAATGATGGGTTTATCCATGCCGGAAACCTTGCCTATCTTACGCTTCTGACGCTGTTTCCGTTTTTTATCGTGATCGCCGCAATCACACAGTTGATTGGCAAAACCGAGGAAAATATGGCGGCGGTGACTACACTTGTTGCAGCATTGCCGCCCAGCGTTGCGACGCTGGTCGAGGCGACCGCGCGCGAAGTCCTCACCGCACGCACGGGGCCATTTTTATGGTTTGGAGCGCTGGTCGGGCTTTGGACTGTCAGTAGCTTTATCGAAACGATCCGCGAGATCCTGCGCCGCGCATATGGTACAGATTATACCCGGCCATTCTGGCAAAACCGCCTGATCGGCATGGCGATTGTCTTTGCATCAGTGGCGCTATTGATGACGGCTTTTTCGGCGCAAATCCTGTTGACGGCCGGTGAGGAACTGGTCGTGCGCTTCGTGCCTTCGGCTGACCGCGCGGCCAACTGGTTGGGCTCGACGCGCTTCATTCCGGTGCTGGCAACCTTTGTTGCGACGTTTCTGATGCTGTGGACGTTGACGCCGACGCGGTATCGCGGTTGGGCCTACCCCAAATGGCCAGGCGCTGTCTTTGCGACTACCTGGTGGTACGGCGCGCTGACGCTGCTCCCGCGCGCGATTGAAGCCCTTGGCGGCTATGCGCTGACCTATGGCGGGCTTGCGGGCGTGATGATCGCGCTCTTATTCTTTTGGTTGGTGGGCTACGGGCTGGTGATTGGCGCACATTTGAATGCAGCACTGGCGGACGCAGGGGAAATCGGGTTAAAGGGCGCGAAGCAACGCGATAATATGATGGAGGCAACGTGGCTGGATACATGAATGGCAAGCGCGGGCTGATCATGGGGCTTGCAAATGATCGCTCGCTTGCGTGGGGAATTGCGCAAAAACTACACGCCGAAGGTGCCGAACTTGCGTTTAGTTATCAGGGTGATGCGCTTGCCAAGCGGGTGCGTCCACTTGCCGCACAATTAGGCAGTGATTTCCTGATCGACTGTGATGTGTCTGACATGGCCGCACTTGACGCAGCGTTTGCGACGCTTGACAGTCGCTGGCCGACGATTGATTTCGTTGTCCACGCGATTGGCTTTTCGGACAAGAATGAGCTGCGCGGCGGCTATGTTGATACCAGCCTCGAAAACTTTCAGATGACGATGAACATCAGCGTTTACAGCTTCGTGGCCGTTGCACAGCGGGCGAGCGCGATGATGCCAAATGGCGGAGCGCTACTGACGCTGAGCTATTATGGTGCTGAAAAAGTCATCCCGCATTATAACGTGATGGGCGTGGCCAAGGCCGCACTTGAAACGAGTGTGAAATATCTGGCGGTTGATCTTGGCCGCAACAACATCCGCGTGAACGCGATTTCCGCCGGGCCAATCAAAACGCTCGCGGCGAGCGGAATTGGCGATTTTCGCTACATCATGAAATGGAATGAGCTCAATAGCCCGCTCAAACGCAATGTCACGATTGAAGATGTCGGCGGTGCTGGACTTTATCTGCTGAGCGATCTTTCAAGCGGTGTGACGGGTGAAACCCACCATGTTGATGCTGGCTATCATGTGATCGGCATGAAGGCCGAAGATACGCCGGATATTGCGCTGTCGTGAGCGCAGCCTTGGCGATTGACCATGTTCAAATTGCAATGCCAATCGGCGGTGAGGCCAAGGCGCGTAGCTTTTTCGGAGCGCTGTTGGAACTTGAAGAGCTTCCCAAGCCCGCAGATATGGCAGGGCGCGGGGGATGTTGGTTTGCGGCGGGGGGGCATCAAATTCATTTGGGGGTCGAGGCTGATTTCCGCCCTGCAAAAAAAGCGCATATCGCATTGCAAGCAGGTAATTTGATCGAACTGCGCGCACGGCTTGAAGCGGCGGGCTATACAACATTTGACGATGTACCCGTGGATGGCCGATGTCGGTTTTTCTCAAGCGACCCGTTTGGTAACCGGATTGAATTTTTGGAAGCGACACCGCAGAAATGAGCTACAACAGCTTCGGCCATATCTTCCGTTTCACAACATGGGGGGAAAGCCACGGGCCTGCGCTCGGGGCGATTGTTGATGGGTGCCCGCCGGGGCTACCGCTCAGCGAGGCCGATATTCAGCCATTCCTTGATAAGCGCCGCCCCGGCACGTCACGCTTTACGACGCAGCGGCAGGAGCCGGACGCGGTACGGATATTATCGGGCGTGTTTGACGGGCGGACGACGGGAACACCGATTTCGCTGATGATCGAAAACACCGATCAGCGTTCAAAAGACTATAGCGACGTCGCCAAGGCTTACCGCCCCGGCCATGCCGACTATGCCTATGACGCCAAGTACGGCTTTCGCGATTATCGCGGTGGTGGGCGCAGTTCGGCACGTGAGACGGCGGCGCGGGTCGCGGCGGGCGCGGTGGCGCGGCTCGCGATTCCGGAAGTATCAATCCTTGCCTATGTCGTCGAAATTGGCGGCGACGCGATTGACCGCGATAATTTTGAAGCTGCACAAATTGATAAGAATCCGTTCTTCTGCCCCGATGAAGTCGCCGCTGCGCGCTGGGAATCCTTGGTTGATGAGGCGCGCAAGGCTGGTTCATCGCTTGGTGCCGTTATCGAATGCGTCGCAATAGGGGTTCCTGCGGGATGGGGGGCGCCGCTTTATGCCAAGCTCGATGCCGAACTGGCAGCGGCCATGATGAGCATCAACGCGGTCAAGGGTGTTGAAATTGGCGATGGTTTTGCGGCGGCCCGGTTGCGCGGCGAGCAAAATGCCGATGCGATGCGACCCGGATCAAACAAGCCGGACTTTCTGGCCAATCATGCAGGCGGGATTGCAGGCGGGATATCAACCGGCCAACCCGTGGTCTGCCGCGTCGCGTTCAAGCCAACGAGTTCAATCCTGACGCCAGTTGAAACCATCACCAATCAAGGCGAAGCGACTGAAATCGTCACCAAAGGCCGTCATGACCCATGCGTTGGCATTCGCGGCACGCCCGTCGTCGCGGCGATGATGGCGCTGGTGCTTGCCGATCAGAAGCTGCTTCACCGGGCGCAGTGCGGCACTTAGAAAATCTTCCGTAAGCTGACCTCAACAAACCGGCCACGCGGATCAACAAATCCAGGCAGAAAACTAAACGGCACCATCCCGTTCGTATCGCGCACATCGCGGATCGCGTTCGTTAGATTATCGATCCGCAGCGACAGCCGGGTGCCTTTGAGTAGCGGCACGCGCTTGATGAGCGATTTGCGGCTGTCAAAATTGATGAAAAGCCGCGCATTAAGCGTCAACAGATCGGAGAAGCGCAGATCTCCATCGCTACTGCCCGGTATCAAACTGCCCCTGACGGTGCTGCCGCTGATATAATTTCCGGTGAGGCGCAGACCAAGCCCGTTTTTGAATACACCGCTTTCAAGCTCAATCGCGTGGCGTGATGATCCGCCATTGCCGCCAACGGCAGAACCATCGAGCAAATCGAGCGCAGGCAGCCCTGGGCTGATGCTGATTTCGTCGGTGAAACGGTAGGTGTAATAAAGCCCAAACTGAATGCCGCCGGGGCCGCCACCCCCGCCAAAGCCGCTGCCACGCCCCGGCCCACCACGCGGGCCGCCACCGGGTTGTGGCCCGGCAGGACGTTCGGTAGCGCCTTCTGCACGCGGCGGTGCTTTGAAGGGTTTGGAGAAATTAAACCCGGTGCGCAGGATATCGCTGCGCGTCGCATCATAATTGATTGGCCGCGTATCGATTGAGAGGAGCCGCCCGCTCGCGTCGCGAATGAAGCGTTCCGGGAAAGCGCGTTCAATTTCGGGGGTGAGCGCCGGAAAACTCGCCACACTGCCGCTGCTGCGATTGCGGAAGAAATTGCTGCTGAGCGAAAGCAGCGGTGTTTGCGATATTTGGTATGATAGGCCGATCTTGATGTCTCGGCGCTGCTCTGCGCGAAGGGCAGGATTGCCGCCGCTGATCCGGTCGATAATCACGCTGGTTTGGTTGCGGAAATCAAATACGGGTACACCCGGCGTGACGAGCAATGGCTCCCCAAGCTGTTGGATCGATGGAGCGGCTTCTTCGGTTGTGATGCTCGCGAGCAGAGCCAGCCTTTCCGCGAATGCCCAGTTCAGCCCAAAGCCGTAAGCCGTAAGCCCGGAAAAATCATCAAGCTCACGGTAGCCCGCGTTGAAATTGACAGATAGCGCGCCCAGCGCCGAGGCCACGCCGCGCGCCTTATCAGCGAGCGGGATATCGATGCTCGCGCGGACATTAGCCTCATCACGGCCAAATCGCGCGCTCCGCACAACCCCGCTCCTTACTGACCCGCTAACAAAGGTGCGGGCGTCAAAGCCGCCGCGCAGCGTCGCCTGAACCCGGCCCGCAGGCAGTTCAAGCAGCGCGCCTGAAAGCGTATAGATCGCATCGCCCGAGGTCGCGGTGGAGGTCGCACTATCACGACCGCCACTTCGCCGGTCAGTCAAAGTCTCAAGCCGGGTGCGATCAACATTGCCAGTAAGCGACCATTGCCAACGGCCAATCGGCCCATCAAGCGTCAACCCGCCGTGAAGCGTGCGCGTCGTCGCATCACGGTCAAGCGGATCAACCACACCGCCTGCACCAAGCGCTGCAACACCAAATTGCGAGGCACGATCCGCATAATCATAGCGACCGTTGAGCGTTAGGCCGACGGTTTCGGTAATCGCGCGATTGAGCGTTGCGCCAAGGGTGAGTTCGTCGCTGCGTGGCAACAGCGTGCGAAATTGTCCGGGATCAAGTGGCCCGCGATCAATCCCGCGCTCATTTTCTTTGAGCGCGGTGCTGCCGTTATATTCGATATTGAGGTTGATCCTGCCCTTTTCGCCAATCCTGGTAAAGGTTGACCCCAATTCGGTTTCAGCGCGACCGCCAGCGATAGATTGCCCGTAATCGTCCTCAACTGTGATCGCAGAAAATCCGGGGCGCAATATGAAATTGGTTACGCGTTGATCAGCGCTGAACCCGTAACGCAGCGCCGCCTCTTCGGGGAGAACCTCAACCCGCAGGATCGCCTCGGTCGGCAGATCACGAATTTCGGCAAAGCCCGAAACACGCCGGCCGTTCACAAGAATAACCGGTGCCCCACCGCCACGCCCGCGCCCTGATTGCGTTTGTGGTGCAAGTGCTGCCAACAAATCCGCAAGGGTGGAAGCGCCGTAACCCGCAATTTCATCTTCATTGATCGTGATTTCAGGCGCGATATCGTCCACTGCCGAACCGGAGATGCGCGGGGCAGTAACGACGATTTCTGAGCGGGCGGCTTCGTTTTCAGGATCCTCCTGTTCGGTTGCTTGCGCACGGGCCGGTTGCGAGAGCATTATCGCCAGCAGGCAAACAGCAGGAAATCGCGCATAATGTGAGGCAAGCGACAGAGTCGTTGTTTTGATCATTGGTTTAGCGATAGTTTGTTGATGATTGAGATCAATGACGCTCGTCGAACGATAGGTGGCCTAGGTCGGATTGCCGGGCTGCGGTCACAAATTGGCGCACCGGCAGTTGGATCGAGACGATAGCGATGAGGGTCGGGCTTTGACGGGTGAGAATATAGTTAGGCTTCCACCGCTTCCACCACGCCTTTGAACCCCTGCGCCACGACATACCATTCGGATGAACCTTTGCGGCTTGCGGGCGGCTTGGCGTGTTTGACGGTTTTGAAATTGGCCTTGAGCAGCGCAATCAGGGCGTTGTCCGATCCCCCTGCGAGCGATTTCGCAATGAATGCGCCGCCGGGCTTAAGCACCTGGATCGCAAACTCAACGCCTGCTTCAACCAGACCCATCGTGCGCAGATGATCAGTTTGCGGATGGCCGACGGTGTTTGCCGCCATGTCCGAGAGCACAAGATCAGCCTGCCCGCCAAGCGCTTCGGAAAGCCATGCGGGGGCCGCGTCATCCATGAAATCCATCTCGGCGATAATCACACCTTCAATCGGATCAACGGGGAGCAAATCAATCCCGACAACAATTGCCGAGGGGCAGCGTTGCCGCACCACCTGTGCCCAGCCGCCGGGCGCAATCCCCAAATCAACCACGCGTTTTGCCCCGCGCAGGAAGCCATATTTTTCGTCAAGCTCGATCAGCTTATACGCCGCGCGGCTGCGGTAGCCATCGGCCTTGGCGCGCTTGACATAGGGGTCGTTGAGCTGCCGTTGCAGCCAGCGCACCGATTGCGTCGTCCGTCCCTTGGCCGTTTTGACGCGAACGGTGCCGCCTGATCCACCTCTACTCATCGGCGTTTATCGGTTGCCATAAGCTGGCGGAGGATGCCTTCGCGGATGCCGCGATCCGCCACGCCAACGCGCGGCGCAGGCCAGATATCGAGAATCGCTTCAAGGATCGCGCAGCCGGCCACCACTAGGTCGGCGCGCTCATGGCCGATGCAGGCTAGTTCGGCGCGTTCATGAATTGAAAGGCTTGATAGCTTGGTACTGATCATGCGCATCGCTTCGCTTGGCACCATCAGCCCGTCGATCTGGCGGCGGTCATAGCGGGGCAGTTCGAGATACACACTCGCAAGCGTCGTCACTGTGCCACTGGTGCCGAGTAGGCGAAATGTCGGATGCACTGCATTTTGACGCGCAGCGAAATCGCGGAAGGCGTCGCTCACGCGGCCACGCATCCGCGCGTAAGCGGACAGCCGGTCATCGCGGTCGGCCACGTCACGCGCCTCTGATTCAGCGAGCGAAACCACGCCCCACGGCACGCTCAGCCAATCAAGTGTCTGCGGTTCTTCATCACGCGTATCGACGACGATCAGTTCGGTTGATCCGCCGCCAATATCAAAAACAAGCGCGGGGCCATCACCGGCTTCAAGCAGCTTATGACAGCCCGTCACCGCGAGCCGCGCTTCCTCCTCCGCTGTAATGATATCAAGCTTGATGCCGGTTTCACGGAGCACGCGGTCAGCAAATTCAGCACCATTGGCCGCACGGCGGCAGGCCTCGGTCGCGACCGAACGTGACAGATCAACTCCGCGTCGGACAAGCTTTTCCGCGCAAATCGAAAGTGCTGCGACCCCGCGATCCATCGCTGCATCACTTAGTTTTCCGCTCGCACCAAGCCCTTCGCCAAGCCGGACAATTCGCGAAAACGCATCAACCACAAAGAACCCATCCTGATCGGGCCGCGCGATCAGCATCCGGCAATTATTGGTACCAAGATCAAGTGCAGCAAATGTACGGCGCGCAGGAAAGCGCCCTTGCCCATAACGTAGGGCCGGTTTTGCCATCGCAGCATCGCCGCCAACACGCGGCTGCCGGGGCGTATGGGCCGAAAAACTCGCCATGCCCGCAACTACTTTTCTGTTCTCCGGTTCGGGATATGCCCGCCGGTACTTGAGAAGCAACCTACTCGGACACGGCGATATTCGCAAGCGTGCGAAAACCGGTAGCTGCGAACATTGACAGGATTTGCAGCGCGGCCTAATTCATCCCTTCAAATAGTGCCCCGTCATCTAATGGTAAGATACCGGATTCTGATTCCGTTTATCGAGGTTCGAGTCCTCGCGGGGCATCCATCCTATTTCCGTAATCTCTCGAATCCGGGGCAATATTTTGTTCGCGGCTGTGCTCTGCCATCGCTTTTTGATGTGTTCTCGCGAATTGCAAGGTCTTTGGTAAGCGGTGCGTGCAGGCCACGCTTACCGTTGCGGCGGGTGTCAAACGCCAAGCGCGCGCAAAGGTGGTGGGTTAGGTGAGGGAAAACCCAATTATATCAATAGCTTAAGACTAGGTGGCGGAGAGATAGGGATTCGAACCCTAGGTACCCTCACGGGCACGCCGCATTTCGAGTGCGGTGCTTTCGACCACTCAGCCATCTCTCCGCTGATTGGATGGCGCACGCAGCGTCAACCTTGGTCTTTTCGAAGTGCGAGCGCTTAGCGCAAGGTTCTCCGCTTGCCAAGCAATCCTTGTCATTAAAATTGGATTGATTAGATAGGAGACATGAACGCTGTAATTCGCAACGCCAATGGCAACCCGCTTCACAATGTGCCGCCGGTTTCATACGCCAACTTCGGCATTGGGGACGTTGTGCGCCACCGCATTTTTGCCTTTCGCGGTGTAATTTTCGATATTGATCCGGTTTTTGCCAATAGCGATGAATGGTATGAATCCATTCCAGCCGAGATTCGGCCCCCAAAGGATCAGCCCTTTTATCATCTGCTCGCTGAAAATGCCGAAAACAGTTATGTCGCTTACGTCAGCCAACAGAATCTGATTCCCGACAATGAGGAAGGGCCGGTAAATCATCCAGCCATTCAAGGCATGTTTGAAAAGTTCGACGGCGGACGCTACCCGCTCAAGCCCGTTCACCGGCACTAGAGATAAGAACCGCTCCGGCTAGAACGCCGGAGCGGGACTTCCTTAATCAGAATTTGACGCTCACCCGCCCGTAAAAGAAGCGACCGTTAAAGCCGTTGGGCGAGAAATTCGAAAACGGTGCAACGAAATTTGTCGTCGGGAAAAACACATTCGCGCCGGTTGCGCTATTTGTCCCAGCAAGTCCGGTCGGAACACCTGTCGGGTACGTATCAAACAGGTTGTTCACACCAAGCGAAATCTCATAATTTTGCTTGATCTTGGCGGTTGCTTCCAAATCGGTAACCCACTGGGCCTTGAGGAAGTTATCGTTGAACACGCCCGTCGCAAGCGCGCCGCCGGTGCCCTCAACCTTGCCATAGCGATTGGCACGCACATTTAGCCCAAGCCACTCACGCTCAAAATCAAGCCCGAGGTTGATCTTTGTGCGAGGCTGGCCTCGCGTCAGACGCCCCTGCTCCTGACGACCGAAGAGAACCAGCCCCGGAATATTGGCGAGCGGCCCCGGTGATGCCAGGATTTTGCGGATCGTCGTCTTGTTATAGTTGAAGCCTGCGCTCAAATTAATCTTGCCAGCGCTGCCAAGCTCCACCCGATAGGTTGCGACGGCATCAAGCCCCTTGGTGCGTGAATCAAGACCGTTCACGAAGAAGCGTGCTGCGCTAATCGTGTTGAATCCAGCACCATTGAGGATAGTCGCAATCGCCAAGCCGGGGTTGGTGCCCGATGGGACACCCGCTGTGCGGCTCGCGGTCAGATTATCAGTGACGACGATGCGGTCATCAATATCAACCTGATACACGTCAACGGTGAGGTTGAGGCGCGGAATGCGGGTGAACACAAAGCCGCCCGAGAAGCTAAGCGAGGTTTCAGCGTCAAGCGGACGCGCACCGAGCGCAATCGCGACCGGATTATCAACCGGCAACGTCACCGCATCAAGCAAGACACCATTGACGTTGTTGGTCGCGGCGGACGCAAAGAACTGCTGTTGAAGCGACGGCGCACGGAAACCGGTTGCCACGGCACCACGCAGTGCGAAGCCGTCCACCGGTTCCACGCGTGCTGCGATCTTGCCGTTAAAGTCTGAGCCAAAATCGGAATAATCCTCATAACGCCCCGCGATTTGAACAGTGAATTTATCGCTGACCTCTGCATCAAGCTCGATATAGGCCGAGACGTTATCACGGGCACGAACACCATCAACACGCTGGCCACCGATTACTGGCTGGAAGCCCGAAAACACCTGCGCGCCCGGAGCGGCGGGCTGATTAGCTCCGCCGGGTTGGTTCGCGCTGATCAGCACGCCGCCCGAACGGAAGCTGTCAAATTCACCCGCCGTGATCTGGAATGTCTCACGCCGATATTCGAGGCCGCCCGCAAGCGTCAAGCTTTTGAGGAAGCCCGTCTGAATCTCGCGGTTTACGTCGAGGTTGCCAATCGCTTGCGTATAATCAAGCTGTCCGGCTTCAAAGGCCCGCTGCGATGCTGCCCCAAGCGAGGCATTCAAGGTGTTCGTAATCTTGAACTTCACGCTGTTACGCGCGTAGCCGCCAGACAGATCTACATTAAACCCGCCGACTTCGCCCTTCACCCCAACCGTGCCGCCGTAATCGTTAATTTCAGTGTTGATCAGCGGCAAGAAACCATCAGGATAGATTGACGGCACGTTGCGCGCATCATTGGCAAGCCGATAGAAGCCCGCACTTTCGCCGTCACGGAAGCCGTAGCTGCCAAAGCTATAAAGCTCAAAGCCGGAGTCCCCAAGCGGTGCCCCGCTGTTAAGAAACAGCTTCAAATCCTTGGTGTCGGCATCACCATAGCGGTGCGACAAGCGATTGAAGGTCAGTTCACGCGGATCAACCAGCCCGCCGACAAGAGTATATTGGCGACGGCGATCATAGCCAGTCCGGTTGGTCGGGTTGCGATCCTGATATTCGGCGGAGACGTTGATAAAGCCTTCTTCGCCAATTGGCAGGCCAACGGTGCCAGCAATGGTCAGCGTGCCGCCATCCTTGGCGCGGCGATCCTTGCCAGTGGTTGTCACATTGAACGTACCATCGGGCGCAAGTGTTGGCTGACCATTGGGCCCCAATGCCAAGCCGGTAACGCGCTGAATGCCGTTCACGCTGGTATTATATTGGCCGTAGGTCACGGTGAACTGGCCGCCTTCGCGGGCATCACGCAGGCCGAAGTTGATCACGCCTGCAATCGCGTCCGAACCATATTGCGCCGCCGCACCGTCACGAAGCACCTCAACGCGCTTCAAGGCAATTGACGGGATCAGGTTGATATCAACCGCTGCCGCGCCGCGCCCGACCGAGCCATTGATGTTAAGCAGCGCCGAAACATGGCGGCGCTTGCCATTGATCAAAACGAGCGTTTGATCGGGGTTCAGCCCCCGCAGCGTCGCAGGACGGACGACGTCCGTACCATCGGTGATCGAGGGCTGGGGAAAGTTGAAGCTCGGAATTTGTTCGGCAAGCAAACGGTTAGTTTCGGTAAAGCCTGATTGGGTTAGCGATTCAGCGGTGAACACGTCAACTGGCACGGTACTGTTAGCCACAGTACGGTCGGTACGGCGGGTTCCGGTAACGATAATCGTTTCCTCAACCGGCGCAGCACCTTCTTCAGCGTCTTGGGCAAGGGCAGGCGCTGATGTGAAAGCGAGTAGCGAAAATGTGGATAGCAAGGCTACACGATTAAGACGGGTCATTTGACGCTCCTTGACAATAAACCGGCGGAATATTCCGCAACCGATTGTGCCTTTAGCGGAATGTTACGTAATTGTTACCGCAAACGCTTTGAAACTTGTGCGATTAGTCACAGAGTGTTGCATTGCAGCAACATGGTTAAAACGCTTAGAAGTGGCCACCAGTCTTACGCCTGAAGCCAGCACCGACCGGTTTGATCATATCAATGTCGGGATAATGACAAGGGCTTATGCCCAACCGACCCAGTGCAACAAAAACACAGTCAGCATCGCTCCGATTGATCAGAACATGGCCGTTGCCATCATTTTTGGGAAACGCCGCAACATCGCCAGCCCCTATTATCGTCTCACCACTATCATCGACCAGCACCGCCTCGCCCGCGATCATTATCACCATTTCATCCTCGCCCTCATGCCAGTGGCGCTGTGATGACCATGCGCCGGGTTTGAGCGTGACATGACTCGCACCGAAATCGCTTAGACCCGATGCAGGGCCGAGCTTGCGATACCAGCGCCCCTGCACCTTATCCGCATATTCAGGCGGATAGCCCGTCGCGTTGGTTTGTGGAATATCTTCGAGGTTCAGTTTGGGCATTATTCCCACCCTTTGCAAAATGGCCCGCGCAGTTTAGGCCTGCGCCATGATTGATGCAATTGACCTCACTAAAGCGCTGATCGCTGCACCAAGCGTAACGCCTGCCACCGGCAAAGTATTTGATGTGCTTGAGGGCGCACTCACTGCAATCGGATTTGACGTTCACCGCGCGATTGAGGGCGAGGCACCCGACGGCCCGGTCGAAAATCTGTTCGCGACGCGCGGATCGAGCGATGGCCTACACTTGGCGTTCGCCGGTCATCTTGATGTTGTGCCTCCCGGCGAAGGTTGGTCAAGCGACCCGTTCGCCCCCGAAATATGGGGTGGCCTACTTTACGGGCGGGGCGCGGTCGATATGAAAGCGAGTATCGCTGCCTTCGTCGCTGCGATCCCAAAGGCACATAAGGGTCGGATCAGCCTGATCATCACCGGCGACGAAGAAGGCCCGGCGATCCACGGCACCGTCGCACTGATCAACCATATGAAAGTACGGAACCTCATCCCCGATCTCTGCCTTGTGGGGGAGCCAACATCGGTCAACCGGCTTGGCGATATGGTCAAAATCGGGCGGCGCGGTTCAGTCAATATTTGGATTACCGTACCCGGAACACAGGGGCACGTCGCCTACCCGCACATGGCCGACAATCCGATTCCGAAGCTGGTGCGGATATTGTCGCGGATTGATGGTATCGCGCTTGATGAAGGAACTGACTGGTTTCAGGCATCAAACATCGAAATCACTGATATTGAGGTTGGCAATCCAGCGACCAACGTGATCCCCAAGGCCGCCAAAGCAAGGCTGAGCATCCGTTTCAACGACCTTCACAGCGGCGAAGCGCTTGTCGCGATGATCAGCGCGATAGTTCACAGCGAAGCGGGAGACGGCGAAGTCGTGGCGCGGATATCGGGTGAGGCATTTTTGACACCGCCGGGCAGCTTTAGCAGCCTCATTTCCGATGCAATCACATCGGCCACCGGAATTACGCCCGAACTCTCAACCACTGGTGGCACATCCGACGCGCGGTTCCTCTCAAAGCTGTGCCCGGTGGTTGAATTTGGCCTTTGCAATGCAACGATGCACAAGCTTGATGAGGCGGTCGCGCTTGATGATGTCCACACCCTCACCCGCATTTACGCTGATATTATCGCGCGCGCCTTAGGATAAGATAAAGCGCCCCTGCCCCGCCGTGGCGTGGGTGCGCCCCGCGCACCGCAGCAATATGAGGCGCATAAGGCGAAGCCGCAAGCCAATCGCCAACCGTTGCCCGGATAACGCCCCGGCTCGTTGGTGGTAAGCGGGGATTATTCTTGGCGGGCCGCCCCGTGATCAGCAATATAATCCGCGCTTCACTTCTAATCGCGGCAGCAAGGCTACGGTTAAGCCGCGCATGCGCCGAACTGAGCGTTTCACCGTGGAGATCAATCGTAAAATCAGGTGCGGCTTGGCCAAGACGAAGGCGTTTATCCCAACTGCCATCAAGCGTGTTTTGGGTGCGGGGGGCAGTTTTTTTCACTGTGTCATGCTGAACTTGTTTCAGCATCCATCCCTCAACGAGTCCCGCCCTCACTTGTTGAGGGATGGATGCTGAAACAAGTTCAGGGTGACGAGTTACTATATCGGGCTTCCGCCCCGCCGAGGGCCGCACCGTCCCCGCAACCCGTCCCCAGACCGCGCGTTCCTCAGCGCTGAGACGGCGCATTTCCGGCCCCTGCCCCGATCCGCGCAATCACGCCCTTGGGCAGGAACACAAACGCCGTGCCGCGTGCAGACATTCCTCCTGCGGTGGCGCGTGCGTCATCCCCCGCGCCCCAGAATGTATCGAAACGGTTGCTGCCTTTGATTGCGCCGCCGGTATCCTGCGCCACCCAGATACCGCTTGCATCGGCGCGGTCCATTGACAGCAACACGGGGGCACCAAGCGGAAGGAACATCGGATCGGTCGCAACACTCGCCTTACCCGTCACCGGCAGGCCTAGCGCACCAAGCGGGCCAGCGCCAGTGATCTCCTTGAAGAACACCCAGCTTTTATTCTCACGCATGATCGCCTGGCCCTCTTGCGGGTTGGCGCGCAGCCAACTTTCGATCCCCTGCATTGAACTTTGACCGGGAGCGAGCAAACCGCGATCCTTCATCAGTTTGCCAATGCCGGTATAATCGCGGCCATTCTGGCCATCATAGCCGATCCGCATCACGCTGCCATCGGGCAGACGCAGACGCCCAGACCCCTGAATTTGCAACACGAAGAAATCAATCGCGTCCGCCGCCCACGCGATTTCAAGGCTCCGTCCCTCAAGGGCACCTGTTTCAATGCCGGTGCGATCTGCATAGGGGATGAAGCTCTTTCCCTCGACACGACCACGAATTTTCTTGCCCTTCAAGCTGTCCGAAAACTGGCCAAGATCAATCTCCACCAGTTCAGGCGGGCGCTTATAGACTGGAACTTCATAGCCTTTGCTGCGCATCCGCGATCCAGCGATTTCAGGTTCATAATAACCTGTGGCAAACGCCTTGCCGTCGCCAACCTGCGCCAACTCAAAATATTGCGAGAAAAATGTCGGCGCATCGCCATCGGGCCAGCCTTTGGCTGCGGCACATGCGGGCTGCCAATCGGCTGGCGCGGTAAGCCCCGATTGGTCGGTGCGCTTAATCACTGAAGGGCAACTAATCCGAAACGCCTTGAGCGCGCGCATTGCCGACGCCGCATCATATTCGATCCCGCTTGGTGCCGCCACAACACCGAGCGAACGCGCATTCGGCCCCGCGCCCACCGTAACCGCTTGCGGCGTGAGCGGCGTCGCCCGAACAATTACTTTAGCCGCAGGCGCTTTTGTAGAAGGCGTACTCGCAGATTGCGGGATTAAACGACCCCCACACGCAGAAAGCGCCAATCCAAGCACAATCGTGGTTACAAACCGTGTCACCGCGCCACTCCGCGTTGGTCAGGCCGACTCATCGGCGTCTGTCAAAATCCAGTTCGGGTCTGACGATTTGACGTTGCGGGTGAAAGTCCAGCTATCATGCGTGGTCACAGCATCAGTAAGCGAACCGGCAATCACCACACCCGCGCTATCGCGGGTGACAGCCGCAATGTCAGCATCAAAGGTCACGGTGATATTTGCTTCACCATTTTCAAACGTCGCCTCGCTAATGATCGCGCGTTCAATAACCACAAGGCGGTTATCAAGCACATGGCCCTGCGCCGTGCGCTCGGCAATTGCTGATGCAAAGGCCGCTTTCACATCGTCAGAAACAAACGGCGCATAATCTTCTTCGCGAGCCACCCAGAAAGCTTCAAGGATCATCCTGTACGCTGATTTCGCGCCGTCGATAAATTGCCCAGGATTAAAATTGCGATCGGCGGCACCGATCGCGCGAAGACCGACCTCTGCGCCAGGCTCGGGAAGAGTCTGATCAACAATCGACGGGGCGATCTCCACCACGTCATCACTGCGCGTCAGCGTTGGCACAAATTCATTCGTCGTGCGACTAAACGGTTGTTCATGCCCGGTACGTTTGCCGAGAACCGCATAAAGACGCATGGCAAGAAACGCAGCGACCATGGCAAATATGACAATAGAGAGCACAATTCCTCCGATCAGCGAAACTGACATATAGGCATGTTTCGCCAACACTTCAAATCATTGCGTGTGTGAAATGACGTTGCCCTTCGCATTTCGCGCTGCTACTCGCGCCAGCCAGCACCCCACTCCCAACAGGATTGATAAAAATGGCCGAAGATAGTGTGAACGAACCCCTTCCAAATGGCGAAGATACAGCCCCGGTTGCAGGGTTAATCTCGCAATATGTGAAGGATTTCTCGTTTGAAAACCCGAATGCGCCCGCCGTTTTCCAGTGGCAGGGCCAGCCACAGATAGATGTCCAGTTCAATATTGGTGCGAACCAGTTGGCCGATGATGTCCATGAAGTTGTCCTGAAGATCGAAGTGAAGGCTGTTAGCGCCGATCAGGTCGCGTTTCAGGTCGAGCTTTCCTATGCAGGCCTTTTTGGCCTGCGCAACATTCCGCAGGATCAGATGCAGTTGTTCCTCCTTGCTGAAGGGCCACGGATTATCTTCCCGTTTGCACGCCGCGTTCTTGCCGATGCCGTGCGCGATGGCGGTTTCCAGCCACTGATGCTTGAACCAATTGATTTCGGTGCGCTTTATATGCAGCAGGCCGAGGCAGCAGCAGCCGAAGCAATGCCACTGACGGCAGAAGGTAACGCTTAAACCCAAA
Organism: Pseudomonadota bacterium; assembly: GCA_038042405.1. GTDB lineage: Bacteria > Pseudomonadota > Alphaproteobacteria > Sphingomonadales > Sphingomonadaceae > Aquisediminimonas. Next base: position 23,565 of record JBBTEI010000028.1, on the reverse strand, counting down.
TGAAACTTGGCAAGGCCTTTGGCACCATCGGCGCGCTGACGATGGTCAGCCGCGTGCTTGGCTTCTTGCGCGAAATGGTGGCGGCACGGGTAATGGGGGCCGGGCCAGCGGCGGAGGTGTTCGCACTCGCCTTCCTGCTCCCCAATCTGTTCCGCCGCTTGTTTGGCGAAGGTGCATTTTCAAGCGGTTTCGTGCCACTCTTCTCAAAGCGTCTAAACGGCGGCAACGGGATCGAAGATGCCAAGGCTTTTGCCGAAGAGGTGCTCGCTGTCTTCGCGCCCGTCCTGATGGCGATCACGGCGCTGTTCATGATCTTTATGCCGCTCTTCATTGGCTTGCTTGTGCCCGATGAATGGGCAGTGGGTGATAGCCGGATGGGCGATGCAATTGATCTCACGCGGATCACCATGCCCTATATGGTGCTGATCTGCCTTGTTTCACTGGCTTCGGGCGTGGTCAATTCGCTTAACCGCTTTGCCGCCGCCGCCTTTGCGCCTGCGCTCCTCAACCTCTTTCTGGTTGGGGCATTGCTGCTCAACCGCGAGGGCGGGATGGTTACCGCACGCGCGATGGCGATTGCCGTCATTATCGGCGGGATAGCGCAATTTGGGCTACTGTGGTTGAGCATGGCGAAGGCGGGCATAAAACTCCGGCTGCGCGCGCCCAAAATGACGCCAGCGGTCAAAGAACTTGTCGTCCTCATCCTCCCCGCGACGCTGGCAGGCGGTATTTATTATCTCAGCCAAGTGTTCTATGCCTTTTTCGCGACGCAAATCCCCGGCGCGCTCGTCTATCTTGGTCAGGCGGATCGGCTTAATCAGCTTCCGCTCGCAATCATCGGTTCAGCGCTTGGCACCGCGATTCTCCCTGCCGTCAGCCGCGCGATTGATGGCCCGGATGAGGCCGAGGCCGGGCGCATTCAGGGCCAAGCGATTGATCTCGGGATGCTCCTCACCCTCCCCGCCGCCATCGCGCTGGCAGCACTTGCCAGCCCGATAGCCTCAGTGCTGTTTGAAGGCGGCAAGATGGGCGCGGCCGAGGTTGCCAATACCGCTCTCGTGCTGGCGATCCTCGTGTCCGGCTTGCCTGCCTATGTGCTGATCAAGGTGCTAACGCCGGGTTTCTACGCGCGCAAGGATATGAAAACGCCTGTGGTGATCGGGGTTGCCTCACTGACTCTAGGTGTATTGTCAAATTTCGCCCTCGTGCCGATGATCGGGCTTGCCGCGCTCCCGCTCAGCACGGCAGTGAGTGCATGGATTAACTGCATTGCGCTCTACGCGATACTCCACAAGCGCGGCCATTATGCGTTGCACGGCGATGTCGCTTTTCGGGTAGGGCGGCAATTGGTCGCAGCCATCGCAATGGGCGCAAGCCTGTGGTTTCTCAACGGTTTACTCAGTGACTTTATGGCGCAGTCAAAGCTGTTCAAGGTCATCGGCCTCGGCGCGATGATAGCCGCTGGCGGCACCGTTTATTTCGGCCTCGGCTGGGTGATCGGCGCCATCAACAAGGATGACGTGATGGTGCTGCTCCGCCGAAAGAAGGCGACTACTGCAGCACCTCCTCAGGCTTAGCAGGCGCGTCGGTGGCAATAGGCTCTTCGCCCTTAAGCACCGCAATTGCCGGCTCATAATCCTGCCGCGCGGAATCGATTAGCAAGCGGCGACCATAGCCACGATCCTGCTTCACCCCGCGCCCATCCCAGTACAGCCGCCCAAGCCGGTAGCGCGCCTCGGCCAGTGCAGGCGGCAGCGGCCGGTTGCCCGACATCCGCGTGGTGCCAAACTGCCCAGACCGCACCGGCGGCGAATTAAGCGTAACCAGCCGCACTATCGTGCGCTCGGCCTGCGCATAAAGCCGCGCCGCGCGCACTGGATCGGCGGCCACGCCTTCACCCTTTTCATACCGCACCCCAAGCGCCAACTGCGCCGAAGGATCACCGCGATCCGCCCCACAGGTCAGTTCATCAAGCGATTTACCCGCAGCCTCCTTTGACGACGACAGCGCAAAATTCTTCCCGTCGCTCAGCCGGAAAACCCCCGCGCATGAACTAGGCGACGCAGCTATCCCCGCCGAGGGGAGGAGCAGAATGGGGAGCGTGAGGGCGATGAATTTCAGAGTCATGTGCGTTTCTACCATGTGAAGGCGTTACAAACGGTTACACAGATCACAGATTAGCATTTGTTTAGGAGGGTGTGAAGCGGGCAACGTCCCTGCCCGTCACCAATGAGCGAAGCGCTATGGCAGGCTAGGCTGCACCCTAAAAGTAGACATCGTGCTTTAGGCCAGTTACAGCGGAGCGTGCCGCAAAATAGATATACCCCTTCAGGAACACGCGTTCGTCTCGATAGCCTAGATGACGATCACTTAAACTACCGAGTTAGGCATTGTCATTCATTGCTGGCTTGATAACGAAATTGGCTTTTTTGACTGTCATGTAGCCTTCTTTGGCGACACATTTCCCGCCGGAAAACCTGCTGAAAAACCTTATATTCTTCGCTACGCGGCTACCTCTTTGACAGCGCTCTTGGAATAACACGTCTTAATCTCGGCGCACGTATTGGCAGTTAGCGCCCTCTCGCATAAATAACTCGGATGATCTGGAACATAATCGACCATCGTAAGCGGGTTTATCGCTGGAAGCTTGTAAACGCGGTTATCGAAGCCGTAGAGCATGACAATAGTTGTGCTGATGCAGACCAAGCACCCGATTACGACGTGATGGAAGTCATCGACTACGACCAGAAGGAAGGCGTGTCGGTAAGCGAAGCCATCAAGTGGGCGAACCAAAAAAACTGCCCAGTCACGCTTTATCTCTACGACAACGGCAGCGGAACAACAGATATGGGGCATTTCAACGCACGTAACGAACGATTCTGACGCACGTCATCCAGCGGCGCTTTCTTGAGGTGCTCGCCTAAACCGGGAGCATCAAGCGCGCGTGTGCTGCCGTGTCGATGTCGCGGCAGGCCGCTTATGCGTTTCGGCGGCGCAAGGATGCGGTGGCGTTCAGCACGGGTTGGGATGCGGTTGCGAATATACGGATTCAGTGTCAACTTACGCAGTCTTAAGGAGCTTTCTGAAATGGCGCGCGCTTAAGAATAATGGGCTTTATTCTTCCTTGTTTGCGCCTTCGTGGGAATAACGGATGGCGTGAGGCTAGCTAGCAATCTCTGGTTAACCCTATTTCGTTACGATCGGACTTGAAACAGTTTCGCTTGGCCCCAAAATCGGTTATTCATCGGTTTGTATGTTTTTGAGAGTGACAAGATGATGACCAGATCCATGTTCCGCGCCACCCTTGCCGTTTCGGCAGTCGCGCTCATTCCGGCAACCACTGCTGCGATTTCGAGTGTTGATGCCGCGATCCGCAATGAATTTGATCCGCTGATCAGCGTGTTCGAACGGGTGCGCAGCGAATATGTTGAAAAAGTTGATGATAAAACCCTGATTAAGGGCGCGATTGACGGGATGCTCGCCAGCCTTGATCCGCATAGCAGCTATCTCGACGCGCGCGATTTTGAACAGATGCGTGTGACGACTGACGGCAATTATGGCGGGCTTGGCCTTTCGGTTTCGCTTGAGGATGGCGCGGTCAAAGTCATCGCGCCAACCGAGGATACGCCCGCGTTTCGCGGCGGGATAAAGGCCGGCGATTATATCACCCATCTTGACGGTGTGCTGATCTACGGCGGCACGCTTGATGAGGCGGTTGATAAAATGCGTGGTCGCCCCGGCACCAACATTCGCCTGACCGTGGTACGACCCGGCCGTGATAAGCCATTTGATGTAACGCTCACGCGCGAAATTATCGAACTCAAGCCGGTCAAGTGGGAAGTCAAAAACGGCGTTGGCATTATCAATATTAACGGCTTTTCAAAAGCCACCGGGTCAAGCGTCCGCGCCGCAATCGCGAGCATCGATAAATCGCTTGGCCGCAAGCCAACCGGCTATGTGATCGATCTGCGGTCAAACCCCGGCGGTTTGCTTGATCAGGCGATTGAAGTGTCTGACGCTTTCCTTGATCGCGGTGAAATCGTATCGCAGCGCGGCCGCAACAAGGGCGATATTGAGCGTTACTTCGCACGGCCCGGTGATTTTACGCGCGGTCTGCCATTGGTTGTGCTCGTCGATTCAGGCTCGGCATCAGCGGCAGAAATCGTTGCGGGCGCTCTACAAGATCATCACCGCGCGCTGATCATGGGTGAGCGCAGCTTTGGCAAGGGGTCGGTGCAGACGCTGCTCCCGCTTGATGATACCACCGCGCTCCGCCTGACCACCGCGCGTTATTATACGCCATCGGGTCGCTCGGTTCAGGAGGGCGGTATCGAGCCTGATGTACTCGTTCCGCAGCTTTCCGATGTGGATTACAAGACCCGCCCCCGCTTCCGTGAGGCCGACCTTGGACGCCATCTGATCAATGAAGCAAAGGTTGATAATTCGGTGCTTGAAACCGATGAAAAGCCCGATCCGCGCTTCACCGCAACGCCAGAGCAGTTGAAGGCAAAAGGCATTACCGATTTCCAATTGAGCTATGCGCTTGATACCATTTCACGCCTTGCGCGGACGCAGACGGTGGCGGCGGCACCTGTGCGCAAGGGCAGCAAATAAGCGAGTGAGATGACAGGCTTTGCAAAAGCGCGCGCGCGCGCGCTCATCATTCCGGGTGCGCTCATGGCGGGCGCGCTTGGATCGCAATATCTTGGCGGGCTTGCGCCTTGTGAAATGTGCCTGTGGCAACGCTGGCCACATTACGCCGCAATTGGCCTCGCCGCACTTGCCTTTGCCCTGCCGCAGCGCGCGCTGGTTTGGCTGGCGGCGCTCGCGATTCTGGTCAGCGGCGGCATCGGCATATTCCATGCAGGCGTTGAATATCATTGGTGGGAGGGGTTAACCCAGTGCAGCCAGGTTCCCGGAAGTGGCGGCAGTGGGAATATTATGGCCGATATCATGAAAACGCCGCTGGTGCGCTGTGATCAGGCGCAATGGTCTTTATTCGGGATTTCGCTTGCGGGTTATAATGGTATGATCTCTATCGGCGGGGCTTTGCTAATCATGCGCTTGCTGATGAGGAAGAACTAATGGACAAAGCCGAGACCGCCGCAATGATCCGCGTCAACCAAGCCGGTGAATATGGTGCGGCGCGTATCTATGCGGGGCAACTTGCGGTAATGGGCAATCGCACTCCCGCCGCGCGCTCGATCCGCCATATGGCAGCGCAGGAACAGCGCCATCTGGAACATTTTAACGCGATGATGGCAGAGCGCGGGGTTCGCCCGACATTGCTGCAACCATTCTGGCATGTCGCTGGTTTTGCGCTTGGCGCAGCCTCGGCCATCGTCGGGCCAGAGGCGGCTATGGCCTGCACCGTTGCAATTGAGACCGAGATCGACCGCCATTACGGCGAACAACTGCAAGAACTTGGCGGCACTGATCCTGAGCTTTCGGAGGCCATCGCCGATTTTCAGGCGGAAGAGCTTGAACATAAAGCAACCGCCCTTGCCGAAGGGGCAGAGCACGCGCCGGGCTTTCCGGTGATTAGCGCGCTTGTCCGGCTTGGTTGCCGCGCGGCGATCATGGCCTCAAAACGCATTTGATGTGCCACACTTCATTGCATGTTCATCTTGTTTGGGGAATGAAGCGCTTATGAAAAAAATCCTGTCACTCGCCTTACTATTGGGCGCACTTCCGCTTTCAACGCCACTGATGGCGCAAGAGCGGGTTTTGACCATTTTCGGTAGTGACAAATGTCCCGCCAACACGATCTGCGTCCGCGCGCCCGAAGCAGAGCGTTATCGCATTCCCAAGGGCTTACGCCAGACAACACCGTCCCCTGACAGCCAGAGCTGGGCAGTGCGCTCACAAGCCACACTCGCCGAAGGCTATTCCGGCCCCGGTTGTTCAGCCGCAGGCGGAATTATCGACACCTGCTTTGCCAAGCAACTCCGCGCTGCACGCGAAGAAGCGAAGTTAGCGCGCGAGGCCAAAAAAGCTGAACGCGACGCCGAATAGCCTAGCCTCTACCCATTTCGCTTGCGATCCAATCGTCAATCTGTCGTTCAAGCACTTCAAGCGGCACAGCTCCTTGCAACAGCACGGCATCATGGAAGCGTCGCACATCGAATTTGGTGCCAAGCGCTTTTTCGGCCCGCCCACGCAATTCGCGGACCTTGATTTCACCGATTTTATAGCCAAGCGCCTGCCCTGGCCAACTGATATAGCGGTTCACTTCAGCCTCAATATTCGCTGCAGAGAGCGCGCTGTTATCGGTCATGAACGCAATTGCCTGAGCCTTACTCCAGCCTTTTGAGTGCATCCCCGTATCGACCACCAATCGACAGGCGCGCCACATTTCATAGGATAGCCGCCCCATCATTTTCTCTGGCGTGTCATAAATCCCCATCTCCTCGCCAACATATTCCGAATACAGCCCCCACCCCTCAACAAAAGCGGTGAAGCTTGCGGCATGTTTGCGAAAATCAGGCAGCGGCAGTTCCTGCTGGAGCGCAATCTGGTGATGATGGCCTGGCACCGCCTCATGCACTGTAAGTGCAGGCAATTCCCAAAGCGGGCGCTGTGGCAGCTTTGATGTGTTGACGTAATAATTCCCCGCGATCCCGCTTTCGGGTGATCCGGGATTATAATAGGCCGTCGTGGTCGTCTCCGCCGTCTCCTTGGGAATTTGCTTGAGACCATAGGGCAGGCGCGGCAACGTCGCATAATATTGCGGCATTTTGCCATCAATGATCTTGGCCATTTGCGAGGCCGCCGCCATCAACTCATCAGGCGTTTTGGCATAATATTTGGGATCAGTGCGTAGCTTCGCAATCATCGCCGCGCGCGAGGTGTAGCCAGCCTCCTGTGCGACTTTATCCATCCGCGCGCGAATGCGGGCGACTTCATCAAGGCCGATCTTGTGGATTTGATCGGGCGATAGATCAGTCGTTGTGTGCGAACGCGCACGAAAAGCATAGTAGGCCGATCCTTCGGGCAGCGCCAACACGCCAATCGTCTTGGCACATTTGGGCTGATACTCTTTAGTATAGAAATCATAGAACTTCTGATATTCGGGCGTCAGAACAGTGCGGATCAGCCCTGCCGCGCGCGCCTGCATCGCTTTCCAATCGGCCTCGCTGAGATCAGTGGGCCGCGCATTCTTGAACGGCGCATAGAAACGCGTGGCTTCTGGCGCTCCGGCAACCGCACCAAGGATCGTTTTCTCAAACCCGCCAAGTGCGGCGCACGGCTGAACAAACCCCTTCGCCACCGCTTCACGCGAAATCACAATGCCGTCACCGTTGAGCTTTGGGTACAGCGCGAGCCGCTTCAAATAGCTTTCATAATCAGCGCGGGTGCGGAACGGGAGGTTGTTCGCCATCCCGGCAAAACTCTGATGCCAGCCATCATAGGTCGAAAACAACATCATCCGCTGGCCGTAGCGATTGGCCTCGACATCCTCTGCCAGCATCCGTGCAAGTACGCCCTTATTGGTGCGCTCCGGCGGAGCGAGACCATCATCGGGAATCGCGGTCAGCCGGTCGAGAAAACCCTTTGAAGTCGCGGCGTCACGGTCTCTGGCGGCGAGGCTGATATCACCAATCCGGTCATCATGATCGCGAACACCAAGCGACGTTGCCCACACAGGATTGACCGAAAGCCACCATTTCCAATGATCGGCGATGACGGTTTTAAGATCATCGGCGGGCGAGGCATGGCTGGTGGTGGACATCAACAAAAGCGCAAATGCCGCAATTGCTCGTTTCATGGCTCTTTCTCCCCTCGCGAATCACGCGTTAGGAAAGTGTATAGGCTCATCCAAAGCCAAGCCGAAGTGCCGCCGCCTTAATCTCTGCTTCACGCGCCGGGAAGGATGCGCTCACTGCTACTGTGTAAGCCTCAACAATCGCAGCGCCTGCCTTTTCGGGCGAGCCTGTATCAAACGGTGGCGCGGGATCATATTCAAGCCCAAGCTGGAGCGTCTTGGCCACGCCTTCGCCACTCACTGCCGCAATCAGCGCGAGTGCAAAGTCAATCCCTGCCGTCACCCCGCCACCGGTCATGCGGTTACGATCAAACACCGTCCGCGCTTTGACTGGCTCCGCCCCGAACAGTGCAAGATGGTGATGCCAAGCCCAATGCGACGTCGCCTTATAGCCTTTGAGCAAACCCGCCGCACCAAGGATCAGCGAACCCGTGCAAACGCTCGTCACCCAGCTCGCCTCGGCACCGACGCTGCGAATCCAGGCCATCGCCTCATCATCATTCATTACATCGGACACACCGATGCCGCCCGGGATGCAAAGAATGTCAGCCTTCGGCAGCGAAGCAAAGGTCGCGGTCGGCACAATCGCAAAGCCGGCGTCAGTCATCACCGGACCAAGGCTCTTCCAGACCAAATCCATCTTGGCCCCCGGCATCCGCGAAAGGAATTGCGCAGGGCCAGTCATGTCAAGCTGGGTAAGACCGGGGAAGAGGAGGAAGGCGATTTGCATGAGTTAACCTCTCAAAGTTGGCGAAGGCACCATCACCTGATGCCGCATGGGTAAACTATTCCGCCGCGAGCAGCGCCTCGGCCCCGCCTAGATCAACCGACACCAACCGGCTGATCCCCTGTTCGATCATCGTCACCCCGAACAGGCGGTGCATCCGGCTCATCGTGACGGCGTTGTGCGTGACGATAAGGTAACGCGTTGCAGTTTCTCGGCTCATCGCGTCGAGCAGATCGCAGAAGCGTTCGATGTTGGCATCGTCAAGCGGAGCATCAACTTCGTCAAGTACGCAGATTGGCGCGGGGTTGGTGAGGAACAGCCCGAAGATCAGCGCAACCGCAGTGAGTGCCTGTTCACCGCCCGAAAGCAACGTGAGCGCGGCCAGCCGTTTGCCGGGCGGCTGCGCAAATATCTCCAACCCCGCCTCAAGCGGATCATCGCTATCGATCAGCGCGAGATGGGCCGCGCCGCCATCAAACAGCGTCGAAAACAGCCGTTGGAAATGACCGTTAACGGCCTCAAACGCCGCGAGCAAGCGGGTGCGGCCTTCACGGTTGAGACTGCCGATTGAGCCGCGCAGGCGGGTGATCGCTTCGGCAAGTTCATCACGCTCAGCAGCGGATTTTTCGCGCTCGCTCTCGATTTCGGCAAGCTCTTCCTCGGCGAGGAGATTGACTGGGCCAATCCGTTCGCGATCAAGCGTAAGCCGCTCAAGGCGCGGTGATTCACTATCTGCCTGACCTACCTCGCTCGCGTTAAAACCAACCCGCTCTGGAAGTAGAGGCGGTGGACACTCAAAGCGTTCGCCCGAAATGCGACCCATTTCGATCCGGCGCAGTTCTTGGTTTTCGGCACGCGCAACCGCCCCTGCCCGCTCCTCACGCGCGGCTGCAAGGCCTTCGACAATGGTATCAAGCACCGCTTGATGTCCGCGCAATTCCTCTTCGGCGGCACGCTCAGCAGCGGCAGCTTCGCTCGTGGCAATTATGAGTGCGGCATTTTCGGCCTCAGCGCTGGCGATGGATGCTGCAAGCTTTGCAGGTGCGTCAACGAGTGTAAGCGCTTCAGCCTCGGCTGCTGCGGCGCGCTTATCCATCTCGGTGATGCGCGCGGCGGCCTCACCCGCGCGACTTTTCCAGCCTTTGCTTTCAGCCTGTGCGGCGCTGAGTCGTTCACGGTCAGCCGTTATCGTGCGATCAAGCGCCCCCGCCTCTGCCTTGATCTGCGCTGCGGATGCGCGGGTCGCCTCACTTGCCGACTGTAATTGTGCGACGCGTTGACCGGTGGAAACCCCGTCGGGGAGCGCTGCACGCGCAACCTTGGCCGCCGTAACATCGCCCTCAGCCTCGACGAGCTCAGCCTGCGCACGCGCTAGCCGCTCGACAAATTCGGCACGGCGAGACGTCAGCCGTTCGAGCGCAGTTATCGCTTGATCTTCATCACGTTGGGCGGTGCGAATAGCGACTTCATTTGCCTCAAGCCGACGACGCGCAGACTCTGCGGCCACACGCGCCTCACCAATCACACGTTCGGCGGTGCCAAGCGCTTCCAGCGCCGTTGCAACATCAGCTTTTGCAGATGGCAGCACAACCTCAATTGTAGCGAGACGATTGACCCGCTCCAACCGCTCCGCCGCTGCCGCACCATCACCATCCGCAATGAATCCGTCCCAGCGGCGCATCTGGCCATCACGCGTCACAATCCGCTGGCCGACCGCAAGTGGCTGCCCTTCGTCACGGTCAACAACTGCGATTTGCGCGATACGCCGGGCAAGCGCATCTGGCGCAGAGACATGGTGGCTCAGCGGCGCGGCACCTTCAGGGAGTGGCGGATCGCTCGCCACGCTGTCCGCTCCAGCCCAGCCTCGCGCGACGCCAGTGCCAATTTCCGCCTCAAGATCATCGCCAAGCGCGGCGGCCAGTGCACGTTCATAACCCGGTGCAACACGCAATTGATCAAGTGCGCGCGCCTTGCCACCAGTTGCTTCAAGCGCCTTGAGCAAAGCGCGGGCTTCGCCTTCGAGTGCGGAAAGTGCGGCTTGTGCTGATGCACCCATACTTTGGGCTTTGTCGCGTGTGGCGACAGTGGCAGTGCGCGCGGTTTCTGCAGTATCAATCGCTGCGCGCGCTTCCACTGCGTCCACTTCAGCGCGTGTGCGCTTTGCCACGGCGGCATCGCGCACATCAATCAACGGTGCATCGCTGCCCAAACCAGCCATTTCCTGATCGAGGCGGGCCTTGTCACGCCCGGTACGTTCAGCGCGCGCAACGGCAGCAGCAAGCGCTGCATCGGCCACACGCGCTTCAGCTTGTTCGCGAGCTTGCGCAGCAAGCGCTTGAGCAAGTGCCACTTCGGCATCGCGAACAGCCGCCTCTGCCTGTGCAATGCGCCCCGCAAAGGCAGGGCGCTGTGCTTCGGCTTCCACAATACGCGCATCAAGCGCTTTGGATTCCGACAAAAGCCGGGCGAGCGCGGCGGCAGCATCGCTTGCGAGTTCGCCTTCGCGTGCGCGGTCACTTTCGAGCCGCACACGCTGGCTGGCAAGCTCGGCAATCCGACGGTCAAGCGCTGCACTTTCGCTCCCAAGTGTTGCAAGCCGGTGGCCCACGGCACCTGCCGCTGTACGCGCGGCCTCGGCAGCACTGCGCAAAGCCGCGAGTTTGGTGACGGCCTGCGCTTGCCATGCAGCAGCGGCACGCTGGGCTTCGGCTGCCTCGCTGACTTTGGTTTCGGCAAGGGCCGCTTCGGCCTTGGCCTTGTCCGCTGCTGCGGCTGCATCGCGCCAACGCGCAAAGATCAAACGCCCTTCGGCAATTTTGATCTCGCCCGTCAGCTTGCGATAGCGCTCAGCCGCCTTTGCCTGCCGCCGGAGATTGCCTGCGCGCTGTTCCATATCGGTAAGCACTTCATCAAGGCGTCCCAGATTGGTTTCGGTTGCACGCAGTTTTTGCTCGGCATCTTTGCGGCGGACATGAAGCCCAGAAATGCCGGCCGCTTCCTCAAGCATCGCCCGGCGCTCGGCAGGCTTGGCCGAGATAACCGCGCTGATCCGCCCTTGGCTGACAAGTGCTGGCGAATGTGCGCCGGTGGCAGCATCGGCGAACAATAAGGCCACATCCTTGGCACGAACATCGCGTCCGTTGATCCGGTAGGCCGAACCCGCGCCGCGCTCAATCCGGCGAACGACTTCGGTTTCGCCGCGATCGCTCGCCGCGTCGCCATCGAGCAAGATCGATACTTCGGCAAAATCGCGTGATGGGCGCTGGGTCGTGCCCGCAAAGATCACATCATCCATTGCGCCGCCGCGTAGGGACTTGGCGCTGCCCTCACCCATCACCCAGCGGATGGCCTCAAGCAGGTTCGATTTACCGCAGCCATTCGGCCCGACAATGCCAGTCAGTCCGCGCTCAACCCTCAGTTCCGCCGGCTCAACGAAACTTTTGAAACCAGAGAGTTTGAGGCGCTTGATCTGCAATGAGGTTAAGCTCCGGCGGCCTTAAGTGCTGGCTCAAGCTTTTCCCAATTACCAATATTTTCGGCGACTAGACCATTTATGATGAAGGTTGGCGTGCCGCTGACCTTGAATTGCTCGACAGCGGTCTTTTGCATTTCGGTCAGCTTATCAAAGGCCGCCTTATCCGACAGACAGGCCTTCGCCTTCTCGATCCCGATGCCGCGTTCACGCACGAATTTAACAAGGCCGAGCTTATCAGCAAGCACTTGCGCAAGCAGTTCTGGCGGGAAGCTCGCCCACTGCGACTGTTCGGATGCGGTGATGTCCTGCGTTGCGCCAAGCCATTCGGGTTGCGCTGCAAACAACTGATCCGAAATCGTGAAGAACGGCCCAGGCCCGCCGCAACGCGCGAGGATCGCCGCCGGCACGTCAATTGCGCTCAGGAGGAAATTGCGAAATTCATAGGACACGGTGCCCTTCGCGATCATCGCACGCAGTTCTTCATGCGATTCCTTTGCGAAATCCGCACAATGTGAGCAGGTGAGCGCGCCGTATTCGATCAGCTTCACTTTTGCCGCTGGATTACCCATCAGCATCCCGCCTTCGGGCGTCATTACGGTCGTTTCGAGCCATTTGCCCATCGCGGCGACTGTCGTGCTTTCCTTTTCAGGGAGCGCCACCTGTTTGTCACAGCCTGCGAGAAGCACCATCGCGCCAACAGCAGCCAGCATCATTGTCTTACGTATCATCATTGATATCCTCATTTTTTAGCGGCCAGCGCCGTTTTCAATTCTGGTTCGATTAATGCCCATTTTCCAGGCGCTGTAACGATCGAGTCATTGATCAGAAAGCTTGGTGTGCCCTGGATTTTGCGCGATCCCCAAGCTTCGTTGGTCATCCCCGCGATCTTATCCTGCGCCGCCTTGTTGGTGAGGCAGGCATCCATGTCAACAGGTGTAATCCCGCGCGCCTTCAGGATCATATCAAAACCAAGCCCGCGCGCGATAAGCTTCAGACCTTCATTAATTGGCATTTTTTCAAGTTTTTCGCCATTGGCTTCGGCAAACGTCTGCGCCTTGCCGAGCCAAACGCTTTGCGTTGCCATCAACTGATCCGAAATCGCGAAAAACTGACGGGGCCCGCCGCAGCGGGCAATCAGCGCAGCGGTAAAATCAAGCCGGTCACGCACGGCGTTGCGAAACTCGACACTCACCAGCCCCTTGGCGACATAATCGCGCTTGAGCGGCGCGGCTGCTTCAACATTAAATTCGGCACAGTGCGAGCAGGTGTAGGAGAGATATTCAACAAGCTTGGCCTTCGCCGCTGGATTGCCCATCACGAAGGCACCATTTGGCGCAAGGTTCACCTTCGATGTCCAATTGGGCGCAGGTGGCGCTGCACCAATTGAAAGTGTTGCAATAACGATGAGAAAAAGAGGCTTCATGAGATTTTCCCGATTGAAATAAATGTGGCCGCCTGAGTCGCGACGCCGCGCGCGAGCGATTCAAGGACGGCTTTGAGTTCAGGATCAGCAATCGTGCGCAAGCTGTCACCAAGTTCAACCGGCAACGGCACAAGCTGCGGCGGCTTTGGCCGAACAGGCGTCCGCGCCACTTCACCCTGACGCAGAATCACGCGGATCACCGCGCTATAGCCAAAGAAGCGATTAACCCGCTCAATGATCGTCGGGCCGACATGCTGCATCATCGGCGCATGTGCGCTTGATACCATCAGCGTCAGTGTGCCGTCAGCACGTTTGCCGTGGGGAAAACGGATCGATTCGGGCGTTGAAACTTCGGCGTATTTCTCGCCGACAATCTCGCGCCAGCGGCTCACAACCGAGGATTGGACAAAGCCAAAACGGCGGAAAGCAGCGCCGCCAACGTCCGGGATCATCTCGCCCATGCGCTTGGCGCGGCCACCACGCGGCCGTTCCTCTACGCTTTTACCGGACTTTTGCTTCACCATGACGCCGCTCCATGCCATAGCAAGCCATGCCCGTCGATATACCTGCGCACATTGCCCACAAGATTCTGGCACATTTTTCGACGAACGCACGAGATTTGCCGTGGCGCAACCCACCGGGCTATGCGCTGCCACTTGATGATCCTGATTGGCCCTACCGCGTCTGGCTCTCCGAAGTGATGCTCCAGCAGACCACGGTTGCGGCCGTAACTCCCTATTTTGAGCGTTTCACCACGCGCTGGCCAAGCGTCGCAGCGCTTGCAGCCGCTGATGATGCTGAAGTGATGTCGGCGTGGGCCGGGCTTGGCTATTATGCCCGCGCGCGCAACCTGCTGGCATGCGCGCGCGCAGTTGCTGCGGGCAGCGGGCATTTTCCTGAAGATGAGGTCGGCCTCCGCGCTCTGCCCGGCATTGGCACCTATACCGCAGCGGCAATTTCAGCCTTCGCCTTCGGGAAGCGCGCGGTCGTCGTCGACGGCAATATCGAACGCGTAATCGCGCGACTTTTTGCGATTGAAACACCGATGCCTGCCGCCCGCGCCGAGATTTATGAGGCAATGGACGCACTTACACCAGACAATGCTGCGGGTGATTTCGCACAAGGGCTGATGGATCTTGCACGCAGCCTCTGCACCCCGCGTAATCCGCGCTGCATGTTGTGCCCGGTCATGGAGTCTTGCGCGGGCAGGGACGCGCCCCAAACCTATCCAGTCAAAGCCCCGAAAACCAAACGCCCGGAACGGGCTGGTACGGCTTGGTGGATACAATGTGATGGCGAGGTGTTGCTTGTTCGCCGTCCTGAAAGCGGATTACTTGGCGGGATGCGCGCACTGCCTTCGGGAGAATGGAGTGACGCACCCGCAATCACACCGCCCTTCGCGGGCGATTGGCAATCGCTTGGAACCGTGCCCCATATTTTCACCCATTTCCGCCTCACACTCAATATTCAGGGCATTCGTCTAAAAAGGGGTTGCAAGCCGCAACTGGACGGGGAATGGTGGAACGTAGCGCGCCTTGATGACGCTGGATTGCCAAGTCTGTTTGCAAAGGCGGCAGTATTGGCAATGACATGGAAGGATATTTGATGAGCCTGATACTCAATCGTCGCCATTTTCTTGGCGGAAGCTTGCTCGCTGGCGGCCTGCTGGGCGCACCTGCTTGGGCCAAAGAAGCTGCGCGCGGAATTTCTTCAAGCTGGACGCCAATTCAGGCGATGCTTGATGCGACCATTGCCAAGAAATATGTTCCCGGCGTCGGCGCAGCAATTGCACGCGGCACCGATCAAGCCGATTTTCTGACAGCGGGTAGCCTTGCCTTTGGTGATACAACAGCAATCACACCCGATACGCTTTGGCGCTGCTATTCAATGACCAAGCCGATTACCGGCATTGCGGTGATGATGTTAATCGAAGACGGCAAGCTGAAGATGGATCAGAATGTCGCTGATCTGCTGCCCGCCTTCGCCAGTCCTAAAGTATTGACCGATCCCGCCAACAGCCTTGACGCGCGCCCGTCGCGCGCACCAATCACGATACGTAGCTTGCTCACGCATACTGCGGGCCTGGGTTATTCGATTGTAACAAAAGGGCCGTTGCTTGATGCCTATATCAAGGCCGGAATTTCTCCGGGCAGCGTCAGCCGCCGCGAACTCCCCGGCATATCACGCGCCCCCGCCGCGCCAAGCCTCGAAGAATTTGCGAATCGGCTTGGCACCCTTCCACTAATCGCCGATCCGGGGGTTAAGTGGAGCTATTCGGTCAGCCTTGATCTGCTTGGCCGCGTGATTGAGGTCGTGAGTGGTATGCCGTTCGATACCTTCCTCAAAACACGCATCTTCGATCCACTTGGTATGACGAGCACCTATTTTCAGGTTCCGGCCAGCGAAGTCAAACGCCTGACCACCAATCATTTTGCCCTGCCCACCGGCGCATTCCCGATTGATCCAGGCCCCGACAGCGTGTTTCTTGATAAACCGGCCTTCCCGTTTGGCGGTGCCGGGCTTGTTTCATCGATGCGCGATTATGATCGCTTCCTTGCGATGCTGATGGGCGAAGGCGCGCTCGGTCAAACGCGGATCATGGGCAAGCTTGCAGCAAACACCGCAATGTCAAACCTCGTCGGCCCTGACACAGTTATGGAAAGCTATGTCAAAGGTCAGGGATTTGGCGCTGGCGGTCGGGTGACGATTGTCAGCGGTGCCAATGGTGAAGGGATTGGCACCTACGGTTGGGGTGGCGCTGCTTCAACGATTGGTTGGGTTGATCGCACCCGCAAAATTCGCGCGTCGGGCTGGTCACAGATCATGACGCAGGGCGGACAGCCCTTCACGATTGAATTTGGCAAGACCGTTTACGCAAGCCTGTAGAGTGAACCGATACCGCCCAGGCTTTACCGGATCACCGCTAGACCGCGTTGATCCGGTGCGCAGTGACCCCGACGCTTATGCAGCTCATGCCTCCAATTGGCGTGCTCGCGTATTGGCCTTTGACGGCGGCGATCCGCTGACCGACGACGTTGGTAATCTTGCATGGACATCAATGGCCGGTGTTTCCGATGATGCCGAACTGATCCTGCTGGGACTGCTTGAAGAAAAGCCACACTTTGTTGTCATCCCGCACGCACCCTTTGCTGACGGATTTCGCACGCCTTCGCTCTGGCGTGTCCTGAATAGCTTGCCCGCCGAGCAAGCAGCGATTTACGGCACCGCGCGTAGCGTGATCGATTGGCATCACCGCCACGGCTTTTGCGGCCGGTGTGGTGGGGCGACAGCAATATTCCGCGCTGGCTGGGGCCGCAAATGCGCTGCTTGTGAAACCGAGCATTTTCCACGCGTTGATCCCGTTGTCATCATGCTCGCCGAATTTGAGGACAAGATATTGGTCGGGCGACAGCCGCGCTTCCCGCCGCGCAACTATTCCGCACTCGCTGGCTTCCTTGAGCCCGGTGAATCAATCGAGGAAGCGGTGCGGCGTGAGCTTTTTGAAGAGGCGGGAGTGATCGTATCCAACGTCCGCTACGTTGCCAGCCAACCTTGGCCATTCCCTGCGGCTTCGCTGATGATCGCATGTATCGGAGAAGCGGAGAGTGATGCTCTCACCATCGATACTACCGAGCTTGAAGACGCGATGTGGGTGACGCGCAGTGACGTAGAAGCGGCACTAGCGGGAGCCGAAGACGCACGTTTCAATGCACCCCCGAGGTTTGCAATTGCCAATACGTTGCTGCGCGCATGGCTTGGGTGACGTCACCTCTTAGCCACTAACACTGGTTCGCCAGACATCGGTGCCATCTACACCGAAACCACAATCAAATTCATTTGCCGACACCTTCGCCATAGGCTGAGAGCGGCAGAGCGGCACCTGTTTGACGGATCATCGCGCGCTTGCGGAAGAAGCGGAGCAACCCGCTTTCCCCCATCCGCGATGCACCAAGGCCCGACAAACCAAAGCTCGATTTCTCTGCTTCCCACACAATCGAGGTGAGCGCGCCATCATTGATCGACACGGCACCAACATTGAGTTGCGCGCCAACCACCTCAGCCTCCTTAAAAGACCCGGCAATCACTGCCGCTGACAGGCCGTAGATTCCGTCATTTGCCATGCGAATTGCTTCGTCGCTGCTATCAAACAAAGTCACGGGAATGACCGGGCCAAATGTCTCCTCAGCCATCACCCGCATATCCGGTGTGACCGACGCGAGCACGGTAGGTCGAAGATATTTACCGCCGCCAAGCGTTTCGATCTGCCCTCCGGCCAAGACATGCGCGCCATTTTCCCGGGCATCATCAATTTGCGCTTGGACAATGTCTGCCTGCGCAACCGAAATGAGCGGCCCTATATCGCCGCTGTTGATATCGGGATAGTTGAAGCGAACCGCCTTTGCCTGCTGGACGAGTGCGACCAGAAATGGCTCCGCGATCGCGCGGGCGACATAGACGCGCTCGATTGATTGAGATGCCTGCCCAGAATTAAAAACCGAAGCCCGCAGCGCGATTTCGGCAGCGACAACAGGATCAGCGCTGGCGAGAATAATCATTGGATCTTTGCCACCAAGCTCAAGACTTGCCGGAATAAATGCAGTCGCCGCAGCGACAGCGACTACACGCCCTGTTGCGACCGAACCCGTAAACGCCAAATAGTCAATGAGCGGGATCATCGCCCTCCCCGTCGCACCATCGCCTTCGATAACCGTCAGCGGAAGCTCTTCAACCTCGGCAATTGCAGCCATAAGCGGTCGTATGAAACGCGGCGTGATCTCCGACGGCTTAACAATCACCGAACAACCCGCAGCAAGCGCCGGGATCGCATCCATCAAAGCGAGCATGAGCGGAAAATTCCACGGTGATATAATCCCGATCAACGGATAGGGCACAAGCTGAGTTGAGGTTGATATATTCGCAATGCTCGTCTGGCGATCTTTGGCGGACGCGCGAGCGATCTGGAACGGGGCAGCGCCTTCGCAGCGCGTAATCATTCCGAGCACCTCATCGATTTCAACATGTGATATCGCGGCGCGTCCGGTATCAAGGATCAGTGCATGGGCGATGGCTTCACGGTGCCGTTCAATTGCGTCGGCAAATTTGAGCATTATCTTACAGCGCTGTGACGGCGAGTAAGCACTCCAGCCAATCTGCAAATCGCGCATTTCACCCGCACGTATCGCAAGTGCATTGGCGTCGAACGGCGCGATCTCATAATCATGCGCGCCGGAGCGTGGGTTTCGGATTTTCATGGATGCCCCTCCTAAGCCGACTCAACCTCCACGTCGGCTTCAAGTCCGACTTCTGGCCGTGCAGCAAGTTCCCAAAGCTGCCTTTCAAACATTTCAGCCCGTTAACGCAAGCCCATAATGCAGGGCGTAATCAGCGGCAGCCGAATTGAACGTCACCCTATTGCGCCGATGCCAGCGGTTAGGAATAACATGAGTTCAATCGGCGACGCGGTGATCAGATCAACGCCCTGCGCCTGCTTGCTCCCCATAAGTCGATTGGCATTGTTCATGCCGCAGTAAATTGCAAATTTTTGCGCAGGGTCTTTTTGCTTGATGCTTCGCGCTAGATTGAGGCCAGCGCTGCGGTCCATACCCCGCACCATATCGGAAATTATGAAATCAAACGGCGCGCTCGCCAGAAGCTGGAAAGCCGTTTCCGTGGTGAGTGCATTCTGTATCTCAAACCCTTGATCAGCAAGTGCTGCCTGCAATGATCCATTATTTTCGGGGTGATCGTCCACCCAAAGAATCCGCTTGCCCGAACGGATGGTGGCAGATTTTGTTTCAGCGACAATTAATGCCTTTCCAGCCGCAGCAAGATTGGTTTCAACCGCCTTTTTAAGCTCAGCAACTTGAGCCTGCAGGTCAGAAATTGATACCTGCTGCTGCTGCGCAATTTCAGGCAACGACAGTTCAAATTCGCCAATTTTAATCGTGCCCCCACGATTGGCGATCTGACCGATCATCCGCGAGACCGGCCGGTAAATTGCCACAAGCAAAAGGAGCGCAATAATCGGCCAGAGCACATCGGCAATGGCGGACAAAAATGCTGCGTCCATCACCCTCATATCCTCTTCAATGCTGCGCGGGTCTGATCGGCAATATCTATGCCATTGCCGCACCCAAAGCTACAGGCGTTGCCGGATAAACATCTTTACTGAACCGTGAGCGTCACCGCGCGGCGGTTGCGTGCCCAACTTGCTTCATCAGACCCAAGGGCGTCGGGGCGTTCCTTACCGTAGCTGATCGTTGAGATACGCGCAGCATCAACGCCGAGAGATGCAAGAAAATTCTTCGCAGAGTTGGCGCGCCGTTCGCCGAGCGCAATATTGTAATCGCGGGTACCGCGCTCATCGGCATGGCCTTCGATCGTCACACGTTTGTTGGGATATTTGGCGAGCCACGCTGCCTGACTGCGGAGCACTTCCTGATCCTCGGCATCAACATCGAACTTATCAGTATCAAAGAAAATCCGGTCTGCGGTAATGCTCGCAACAAAATCTTCCTGACTACCAGCCATCGGCCCGGATGACTGCGTCGGTGTTCCTTGTCCTTGATCGCCCTGCGTCCCGATAGGAGCAGGCGGAAGTTCAACCCGTTTCTTCGCACAAGCGGAAAGCGCAATCAACGCGAGGGCTACCATCAATGTATTGCGGGTTTTGGTCATGCTAAACTCCTCTCAAATTCACGGAAGCAAGGGCCCCCAAGCGGGGTCTGAGCCTTCGATTGGCGTCGGGATACGACGTTCATTAACACCCGTTAGATCAACCTGCCAAACGCTGGCCTTACCCGATCCCTTTGCCGTGCGGAAAAACTGGATCACACGGCCATTGGGTGACCAGCTTGGTGCCTCATCCTGCCATGTTTCGGTCAGCAGCTTTTCACCATTGCCGCTCGGCGTCATCACACCAATCCGGAAATTGCCTGCGATCTTGGTAAAGGCGATCAAATCACCGCGCGGGCTCCATTCGGGGGTAGCGTGGCGACCGCCACCAAAGCTGATCCGTGTTTGATCCGAACCATCGGCGTTCATCACATAAATTTGCTGGCCACCCGAACGATCGCTTTCAAACACGATTCGCTTGCCATCAGGAGAGTAGCTGCCGCCGGTATCAATGCCAGGCGTGTTGGTCAGCCGCTGCGGCGTGCCGCCATTTGCTGAAATGCGGTAGATATCAGTATTGCCCGCAATGGCCATTGAATAAAGGATGGTCTTGCCGTCGGGTGAAAAACGTGGGGCAAAGGTCGGGTTCGCGCTTTCGGTAACAAGCCGCTGTCTGCCACTGGCAATATCATAGATGAAAATGCGTGGGCGGTTGTTGAGATAACTCAGGTAAAGGATCGACTTGTAATCCGGTGAAAAACGCGGCGTAAGCGCAAGCGTCTGGCCATTAGTGATAAAGCGGTGGTTCGCGCCATCCGAATCCATGATCGCGAGCCGCTTGACCCGGCGGTCTTTGGGGCCGCTTTCGGCAATGTAAGCGATGCGACTATCAAAGAAGGGGCTTTCGCCCGATAGTTTGGCATAGATTGCGTCAGCACATTTATGCGCCGCGCGCCGCCAGTCCGCAGGCGCAATCACATAGCCCGCGCGCGTCAGTTCAGATTTGAGCGCGACATCGTAAAGATAGCAGCCAACCGTAATCGCACCGTCGGGGTTCGCACGGACAAATCCTTGAACCAGCGCTTCGGCCCCCTTGCCCGACCAATGATCAAACTCTGGCTTAGTCACTTCTTCAAATGCCACACCTTTAAGGCCTGTTGGGCCAGCGGGTTTGAACAAGCCGCTACCACGCAAATCGGAGGCGATGACTTCCGCAACTTGCCGCCCAAGCGCAGTTGTTGCCCCTGCTGCAGTCGATGCGTCAGCGGGCGTTGGCATTGCAGGCACTGCGATATTGAGGTCTTTTTCAATACTACCATCAACATCCACGCTCAATTGCGCATGGGCGTTGGATGTCAGCAACAGCGCTGCCGCATAACCAGCAAGTTTCACTCGTCTCATCCTGGTTGTCCTACATAAAGTTTGAGCGGTCTTAGCCATTTCCATGCTTCATAATACTCTGGTGGAAGTTTGAACGGTGCAGCGCGACGAACTGCCTGAATTGCACGTTCAGCGTGCAGTTTAGCTTGGGTACGGTTACTATCGTTGATCCCTTGCTGGTCAAATACCTCAGGATCAGAGGCAAGCGAGCCATCTTTGTTCAGCCTGACGCTAAGCCGTGTGATCAGCAATTCTGCATCAGCCCCTGATGGCGGACGCCAGTGCGGCTTTAGCTGGCTGTAGATCAGCGAATTAAGGCTCGCCTTTTGCGCTCCCGTCATTGCGGCAACCGAAATGCCTACAGGTTGAGACGGCGCAGTAGAGGGTGCAGCAACTTTACCCGCTTTGGCTTGTGGGGGCGTGTCCGAAAGGCTCGAAACGATACTCTTTGATAAGCCCGGCCTGCGCCGTGCGTCAGGGTCATCTGTAGCGAGCTTGACTGGCTTGGGCTTGGTTTCAGCTTTTGGTTTGGGCTTTGGTGCCGGCTCAAGCTTTGCTACAGGCTTGGTTTCAGGCTTTGGCTGAGATTTTTCGGTCAACGGCGGTGGCGACACGGCGATGATTGGCGCGGGGGCGGGCTCTATAAGTTCAGGCTCGGCCTGGGGCTGCGCCGGTACCGCTTCTCTTGGAACGGGGGCAGCCGATTGCAAATCAACCTCGGTCGCCAGCGTCACCTCAACGGGTTCATTATCAAGTTTTGGCAGGTCTGGCGCACTCAACAGACCAAGCGAAAGCGCACCAAACAGGGCAACATGCCCGGCAATGGCAACGCCAAGCCCGGTTTGTTCAGCGCGATCCATTATTGATCGCTGTCACTGCTCGCCGTGGTAACGAGCGAAACCCGGTTGAGGCCGGCGCGGTTAAGCTCACCCATAACACGCATCACTTCGCCATAATCAAGCCCGGTATCAGCGCGAAGATAGATTTGTGGCGGCTTGTCCCCGCCGCTGTCGGCAATCGCTGCAAGGCGAAGCGGCAGGTCCGCCATCGGCACTGCGTTCTCACCAATGAACAACTTGCCGTCCTGATCAAGTGAAAGCTGGACGGGCTCTTTTTCCTGCTCCAGCGCCTTGGCGCGGCTATCAGGCAAGTTCACCGGAACGCCTGCAACCAGCAGCGGCGCTGTCACCATGAAAATAATCAGCAGCACGAGCATCACATCAACCATCGGCGTGACGTTAATCTCCGCCATCGGCGCGCGCCGGTTGCGACCACGATGCGAGGGAAGCGGGCCCATCGCCATTAACGCTCCAATTCCAGTTCACGGCTAAGCGTTGCGTGGAACCCGTCGGCGAAGCGGTTAAAACGGGCCTCCATCCGGTTCACGCTATGGCTGAAACGGTTATAGGCAACCACCGCCGGGATCGCGGCAAACAGCCCAAGCGCAGTCGCAAACAACGCCTCCGCAATACCAGGCGCAACCACCGCGAGTGAGCTATTCTGCTCGGCGGCAATCGCGGTAAAGCTACGCATAATCCCCCAGACGGTGCCAAACAGCCCGACGAACGGCGCAACACTGCCAACGGTCGCGAGAATATTCAGCCGATCAGACAGTCGATCAATTTCAGCAGCGATTGTCGCACCCATTGCGGTCGCCAGCCGTGCGCGCGTGCCATCACGGTCAACGATCTTGGCTTTGGTTGAACGCCGCCACTCAATCAGCCCGGCATGAACCACCTTGGCGCTCGGCACATCAGGCCCGCGATTGGCCTCCTGAAACGCATCAACATCCTCGGCTTTCCAGAAATCACGCTCATAGCGATCAGACTCGCGCGTCACACGGCGCAGCTTCGTCCACTGGGCAATAATAATCGCCCATGTCCAGATGCTGGCGATCAGCAGGCCGATCATCACAAGCTTCACAATAATGTCTGCCTGAAGGAAAAGCGCAATCGGCGAAAGCGTGGTTGCATCCGTATTCAATAAAACCGCGTCCAAAAATCTACTCCTTCAACAATCGCTCAAACGCCGCGATCCATGCCGCAGGCTGGCGCTTTGGCCGACCTTGGGGCGAAAGAAAAGCCGCTTTGACCTCCGCCTCGATCAACAATTGCCCATCTCGGATGACTCGTTGATGAATCGTGCAGCCAACAGGGCGTACTCCCTCAACCGTGGAAACG